>NZVJ01000024.1 GCA_002701455.1 Rhodospirillaceae bacterium | reverse complement strand
CTTTCAGGGGAAGTGAAGCAAGAATACCCCCAGCAAAGCGTTATTAAGGGGCGTCAGGCAATGGCCGAGGCAGCGGTAAAGCAAACAGAGAGTAAACCCAGCAGCTTAGGCGACATTCCTGTAGTTTCTGCACCAAGGGCCGAGGCAACTAATAACGGCGGTGTGGAAGTCAGTGCAGTTTCGGTTGAAGGGGATATCTCTTCTGGCGGCCAGGGTGATGGAGTAGGAACATCAACGGCTGGCGTAGCACAAGGACTTGGTAATACCTAGTAGGTCGTTGTTAGGAGCGCCGGCTGTGTAATTCAGCCAAGCCGCAGCTGGTTAACATTGAAGCTGGTATCTTTCCGGGTGCCGGCCTTTCGTCGTTTTTTATCAATATATTTGAAAAAAATTACTCTTTTACCCAATATGTGGTATTTTATCAAAGTTGGGATTACTAATTTCTTCACTTGACTAACATTGGGGTGGTGATGACGGATAGCAATCTAGATAAAGTTGAGCAGCTAATTGCTGATGGACTGGTATATCACGATGCCGGTGAAATAGAGAAAGCCAGGGATGCTTATTTACAAGCTCTTGATCTAGACCCTGAAAATGCAAAGGCGCTAGACTTAGCAGGTCTTCTATGCATGCAGTGTGGAGAACCGGAAGCTGCGGAGGAATTTTATAGGTCTGCCATAAATATCGAGCCGGATAATACACGGTTTTCATTGCATCTTGGGATACTGTACCTGGAACAAAACGATTTTGAAAAGTCAGAAGAAATACTTCGTAAAGTTATAGAGCAGGAGCCGGATCATTCAGACGCTAGGTTATACATTGCTTTGGGAATGCGGGCTAAGGGCGAGCGAGACGCTGCCAGGGCACTCTTAGAAGCCGCGGAAGAGCTAAACAGTGATAATGCGAGTTACAAAAAATGGCTTGGCTTGTTATCGCTTGAGACAGGTGATCTTGTAACAGCCCTTGACTATACAAATAGGTCTATTGAGTTAGATCCGCTGGATATCTCGGTGTATTCTCAGTTGGGAACAATTTTAAATGAAATGGACGATCATCAGCTGGCAGAAAAATGTTATACTTCGGGCTTAAAAGTAGATTCCCAAAATATGCATTGCAGAGCCGGCCTAGCTGGTACTCTCATAAAGCTAGGAAAATTGGATGAGGCGGAAATTGAACTTCGTCAAGCCGTGGAACTTGGTGGCGAACAACATCCATTAGTTTTGTCTTTGTCTGCTTTACTCGATGCGTTTGCCGATAAGAAACGCGACGCTCAAAGTAAAATAGAATCTGCTTTGTCTACTGATGCTGCCAGCCTAGAAATTCTTTTGATTGCTTATGAAGTAATGCAGAATATAGAAGAAGAAAAAAAAGCGGAAGATATTCTTAATACTATGCAAAATATAGCGCCTGACGATGCACGCGTGATGTCAGCTTTACTAGGATGACAAAAATATAGACAGAGAGGGTTGGCAAATCCGCAAAAAGATCCCAAATTAGTGCTAATTTTAGGCGCTGGCGTAGGCTTTGTATCCTTGAGGGCGTGCTTTGAAAGCCGGAATGCTTTGTGTTTGGCTTCCACGCTCTTTTTTTACCGCATCAATCACAAGTTCTATAACACGTTCGGTTGCGTCATGAGATCCCCTTAGAACAATCATGTTTTCCGATAACACGCCTCTAAATTTTTTGTATAGGTCTCGGAGATCTTGACGTTCGTCTTCATTAAGGCAATCAAGTGAATTTTGCTGTTCTTGGAGCTTCCGCTGAGCGTCTTCATATGCCTTGGATAAATGTAATTTACGAGTTTGAATAGGTTCTAGCTCATTATAATTATTGTTGTTTAAAATATTTGTTTCTGCAGTTAATAGCTCCATTAACTGTGTCATTGTATCAACAAAATTTTCTATAACTAATCGAGGTTCAGTCATTCTTTACCTCCTGGAAAGTAGAGAGTTGCCGTTCGATTGATTTGGCAAGTCCTATGCCACCCGCTTTTGATGCTATCTTGCCGTATTCCCGAATTAGAAGATCTCTAAAAATTGCCTCGCCGTTGCCGCCACCCATCAAACCATTTGTTTTTAATCCTTTAAACATGTGACCAAACATTTGAGATAAAAACATNCCTTCAAACTCTTTAGCCACNGTCTTAATTTTATCNGTGGAAAGCGATTTTTGATAAAAATTCTGTTTNACTAAATTATCGTTAAGNTTGCTTAATGATGAAAACTGCATTGTNTTTTGGGTTATATTCATCTCATTGCCTTTCTACAGAAGTTCTATTTCTGCTTGCAGCGCTCCGGCTGCCTTTATAGCTTGCAAAATCGAGATCATATCGCGAGGCCCAATCCCAAGTGCATTCAGTCCATCCACTAATTCTTGCAAGGTAACGCTATTTGATAGAACGCTTAGACGCTTATCGTCATCTTCGTCGATCTCGATCTGCGTTCTTGGAACCGTTACAGTATCTCCCTCCTCGGAGAACGGAAGTGGTTGGGATACTTGTGGGGTTTCAGTTATTCGGATTGTTAGGTTTCCTTGTGCAATNGCAACAGTACTGATTCTTACATTTTCACCCATTACAATGATGCCTGTTTGCTCGTCTATAACTACTTTGGCGGAAATATCAGGAATAACTCGAAGTTGCTCTATATCTGTTATTAACGCAACCATTCTGCCTCGATAATTATCGGGAACAACTAAGGAGACTGTTGCTGAGTCTCTAGATTGGGCAATAGGACCGCCAGCAAAACTATTTATTGCTTGAGCAATTCGTCTGGCNGTTGTGAAGTCAGGATTTCTTAATGANATCCTNAGTGTATCNAGACCCTGCAGGTCAAAAGCTATTTCGCGTTCTATAATCGCTCCGCTNGCAATNCTGCCATTAGTNGGAACACCTTTGCTTATCTCTGCGCCAGCACCTCCNGCTGNAACACCGCCAACNGCGACGGGCCCTTGTGCCACTGCATAAACTTCTCCGTCGGCGCCTACAAGGGGGGTAACTAATAATGTTCCTCCCAAAAGACTATCAGCGTCACCAATTGCGCTTAAAGATAAGTCGATTCGCGTTCCTTGTTTCGCAAAAGGTGGGAGAGTTGCTGTTACCATCACTGCTGCGACATTATCAGTTTTCAAAGAGTCATCACGGGCATTTACGCCTAACCTTTCAAGCATCCCGACTAAGCTTTCCCGAGTGAAAATTGATGAGCTTAAAGTATCNCCGGTCCCATTCAAACCAACAACTAGGCCGTAACCAATAAGCATATTTTCTCTGACTCCTTCNAAATCGACGATATCTTTGATACGTGTTTGTGCATCTGAAATTTTCNTGTTTAAAGCTAAAAAAATACAAAAAATCGGCAGAAAGCATAGAATTTTACTAAGTTTTGCTGAAGAAGATTTTATTAAATTTTTCATAATGCCTGCGCCAGATGATGATATAAGTTCCGTTTTTTTTCTAATTCATTTTATTTATGCTAAATTTGTGCCAGTTTTCTACNGAGCCATGTTTTTCTGGCATCTGACTTCCAATTCTAATTTGAATTTGAGATGATTTNTTTTTTGATAAAATGTCAATTAGTCCAGGATTAATTTTCTGGACTTTTCTAAATCCAAACCGCTGCGCAACGAAACAAGTATGATGTTATCGCCTTCATGTTATACTCGAAAATAGGCTTTAGTTTTCGGATAGATGCCAAAAGATGAAAGTTGATCAAGCTAGACGCAGCAATGTGTCAAACACTAAACGATCGAAGAGTACAATCAAGAGTGGGGAGATGNCCTTCACCGCCGTTCTAGATGGAGAAATAAAAACCGAACGCCCATCTCCAAGTGTTAAGGTAGCTACTCTGGATGCTATTGTTCCCNTAGACTCAGCANCGNTTGAAGAGCAGCATAAAAATCTTGCGAAAGGCCGGGCAGTATTTATTTTAGATCGCTTAGAAGATATTAGGCAGGGTCTCCTGCTTGGTGCANTTTCNCAATCCGGATTGCAAGAATTGGCCCGAACAATTAGAGAAGCGCGNGGGGAGACTCNGGATCCTAAAATGAGTGATATTTTAGACGATATTGAGTTACGGGCTAAAATCGAGTTGGCTAAACTAGAGCAGAATTGACAAATTTNNTCGGCGGGCCTTAGAGTCGGCAAAAATGATAATTAAATCCGAATACGTTTAAACTGTCAGTTGCCAACTANGTTTACCAAGCAATCAGAAAAAAACTAACTTTCTATTGCTGTTTTTCTTTTAGATTCATATACTCCGCCCGCTGTTTCTTTGGATAAGTNCAAATTCTGGAGGTACGATATGGGAATAACGCTTTCGCCGGACTATAAACCGTCGGAAGATGAGGAGTTTATGAATGCTCAACAGCTGGAGTTTTTTCGTCAGATGTTATTAAATTGGCGCGCAGAACTTGTCTATGAGGCCGGCGAAACTCTTAGCAATCTGAATGAAGGAAACTTACAGCAGCCAGATATGGCTGATAGAGCTTCGTTAGAAACCGATCATCAAATTGAGCTCCGAACACGAGACCGAGAGCGAAAACTGATATCCAAAATCGATTCGGCTCTAAATCGGATAGAAGATGGCAGNTACGGTTACTGTCAGGAGACAGATGAGCCAATTAGCTTGAAGAGACTTATGGCCAGGCCGATTGCGGATCTATCTCTGGAGGCGCAGGAGCGACACGAAAGATTAGAACGAACTCACAGAGACGACTAGCTCAAATTTCTNTAGCTAGTCGTGACGTTCTGCTNACTAATACCTGAATATTAGAATGGCATTAGTATTTCGAGAACCTGGGCGCCAAAACGCATTTGCTGCAGGTCATTTAGTTGGCCTCGGCCTCCGTATGCAATTCTAGCCTCAGCCATCTGATCATAGTTCACGGTGTTGGCGGAAGCTATATCTTGGGGTCTGACAATGCCNCCAACCACGACNTCTCGNACCTCATAGTTTACACGGATTTCCTGTCTCCCAAATAAGACTAGATTGCCATTGGGTAGTCGCTGTGTGACAACAGCAGCTATGCGCAAATTAACCGTTTCTTCTCTATTTATTCGACCCCTGCCGTCATTAGCCATCTTAGAGCTAAAATTAAGAAAATTATCGGCGGGAATAACTGGTTTTGGCGGACTAAATCCAAATAGGCCGCCTAGATCAAAATCATCGCTAGCTGCTCGATCATGTCGAGTTCTATTATCAAGCTGCGCTTCGTCTTCTATAGCAACGACTACAGTNATNATATCTCCTACTTCGCTTGCGCGTTGATCTTTGAAAAACGCCCGTGAACCCTCTTGCCACAATGAATTAGGTTGTCTAGTCGCTCTAGCAGGCATAGGCATAGGCATAGAGATTGGTTTATAGCCTTTTACTTTATTTGGGTTCGAAATGTTGGTGAGTTCGGGAGATCGCCCCAGTTGTGAGAGNCTGTCCAGCGTGTTACACGATGAAAGCAATAACATTAGTGACGGAAGCAANAAAAACCTGCCGCAATTTCTATACTTGTTGCTTAACATTCTAGCTGTTCCCTTCTTATGGTGCCGTTTTCTATATCGGTAATTTTATTTCAGAAGTCTGGTGATTGGCAGAACCAAAGCGATATTAGGACCTAACACGCGAGCTTCCACTATTCTTTTGCTCCTNGAGTTTTGCACACGTATGATTTGATTTCTCGCGCNTTGTTCAGTAGAAATCCCTCTGGTAGAGAGTGACATCGATTTGTTTTTAAAATGAAGTGTTACAAATTCACCCTTTTTTACGAGCTGTTGAGGGTGTATATCAGTGTTTCGAATTAATCGGCCTGCTGTNAGGGGTCTTTTTGCCACGTGATCCAATAATTGGTCCAAGGAGCTTATAATTCCAAAAGAATGCTGTTTTATTCTAAATTTTTTCCAAGTTATNTTTTCTTTCCGTATTAGTTGTCCTGCCCCAATGTGCCTATTGGGTACAGGCATGGGGATTATGGCAAAAGCTTTTCCTCTGAGATTTATATTTTGATCCTCTGTGTAGGCAGAGGTTGTTTTTAAAACTACTTCGAACCGACCCGTTCGCTGATCGAAGTGGGATTGCACTATATTTATTTTTATACTGGCGTTTTTTGGAATCAGGATTTTTAGATTTGGATTATTAAATTCTATGTCGACTTCGTCGTTAATATGTTTTGTTTCAAGTGCTTCTATTACAGCCTTTCTTATAATATCAATCGGGATCTGTTTGCTCGCTCGACTAACTAATAGGGCTTTTCTAATAGAGCCAGGCCAATGAAGTTGTGAACTTTTAATGATGCGACGTAGGTCTTTTCTAAAAAGCTTTAATTTTTTCCCGGGTNACGGGGCATTTCTAACTACCTTATCTTCAAAATTAATATCGCTGTAAAAAAGATCACTAAGCAGTATTTTATCTGAGTCGATGACAATTTCCCCTTTTGACTTCAGATAAACTGTGGGAATNTTTCGAATGATTTGTGCATTACTGAAGGAGCAAACAAAACTAGATGCAATTATTGCCAAAAATGAGATAATAAGGGTTTTTTTTCGCATAAGAAATCTCTACCTGCTATAGCTGTCTAATNGNCTATCTTACGTTGTTAATTGCCGACATCATTTGATCNGCNGTCTCTATTACTTTTGAATTCAGTTCGTANCCCCTTTGAGCCTGTATTAGATCAGTTATCTCTTGCACTGGGTCTACGTTTGATGCTTCNACAAAACCTTGTTCTAGTGTGCCAAAGCCCGCTGTTCCCGGATTTGCTGTTGTCGGTGCTCCGGACGCCTCTGTAGTTTTTAACAGATTACGACCGATGTGCTCTAAACCAGCTTTATTCTGGAATGTGGCGAGCTGTACAGTTCCAGCTATTGTTTCTGCTTGCTGGCCGTCGAATTTTAAAAGAACTTGTCCATTTTGGTTGATTGTTATACCTACGGCAGCTTGATCAATAGTTATACCAGGTACCACGGGAAACCCATCGGCGTTTACCAGTTGCCCATCTGCATTGAGCTGGAAGGAACCGTCCCTGGTGTAACCAGTNTCGCCATCAGGTAGCTGTATTTGAAAAAAACCTTCGCCATTNATGGCTAAATCGAATGGATTATCGGTTAGAGAAAGTGCGCCCTGTTCTCCAATCCTGTAAGTTGACGCTACTCTTGTGCCAACGCCTAATTGNAAACCTGANGGNACNATCGTTCCCGCGTCCGAGGAATTACTGCCAACACGACGTAAATCNTGATAAAGAAGGTCTTGGAACTCAGCCCTATGNCTCTTAAATCCAGTCGTTCCCATATTAGATATATTGTTTGAGATAACTTCAACATTAGTTTGTTGAGCTAACATNCCTGTCGCNGCTATATTAAGTGCTTGCATTATGANGTGTTCCTTTCGTCTAAGCGTTNCTGTTTAAACGAGCTAGTCGTTGAATTAAGGTTTTTTGCCGGTCGNCTTCTCTTTCNANAAATTTTGTGATCGATTCATAAGATCTTTGGATATCTACCATTCTGGCTAATTCCTTCACTGCGGTCACATTAGATGTTTCGAGTTTGCCTTGCAGGACCCTCGAATTGGTGGCGTCTTTAGGTTCTTCAGGGGTGATAAACTTGCTATCGCCTCTTTTTTGGAGGAGGTGCGGGCTTTCAAACTCAACGATTTTAATTTTAGCGATTATTTCATTATCTAAAGAGATTGTTCCATCAACGCCAATTTGAAGTTTACGGCCGTCCATTGGGATTACTATAGGAGCTCCCCCGTCATCGACCACACCATCGCCATCCCTTGTAATTAATTGGTTATCTGACGTTAATGATAAGGAACCGTTTCTAGTATATTTTATCCCATCACCATCATCGACGGTTATGAATCCAGGGCCGTTTATAGCTATATCAAAGTCATTTCCGGTGTTTTTTATGGAGCCCGGCTCAAAACTTACTGAAGAACCGTGGTCAATTACGAAATCCAATCTCCCTGTTCCAGCGGTATTGGTAGGAACGGCAGAATATATTCCCATCTCTCTTTTAAAGGATGTCGTGTTTATATTTGCTATATTATTGGCAACTAGTGACAATTCCCGCCTAAGAGCAGTTTGTCGTGATAAGCCAACATATACTGAATTTTCCATTCTGGTCTTCTACCTTTTCGAAATTTGAGTGCGTCTGGAGAATTCATATGCATACTTTGTGCCAAAAAAAAAACCAAAAATATTTTATTGCTGCTTCAACAAAAACTGCTTGGGACATTTTTTTATTTTTAGGAATTTATTGCCTAGTTGAGTATCGCGTTAGCTTTGCGTTGATAATATAAAAAATACTATATTTAGCGGCATTTTTTTTATAAAACACTCTATCTCGTGTAAGGGTTTCGGTTAGAGCGTTTTTCATGTAAACTTCAAATAAGAAGGCACGGGGTTTGCATGATATGAGATGTCTGTAATGTAGTGTATATTGAGACTTAGAAAACGAAGAAATATTTTTTTTAATCAATTACCTTTGTGCGGAAAGAATAGATGGCAGAAGAAGCAGAAGACATAGTAGAGGAAGATGATGCGGATACTTCAGATGATACGGGTGGCAACCGTAAAAAACTGATACTATTTATTGTAATTCCTGTATTGTTGCTGATTGGTGGGGGCGTAGGAGTTGCAGTTATGCTTGGCTTATTTAGTTCGGAGCCGCCTGCAAATCCTGACGAAGAACAAGCGCAAGTTGAAGAAGTCGTGGCTCCAACAGCCCAGACTACTTTTTTCGAAATACCAGACTTAATAGTTAATCTAAACACGAGCGGCAGAAAGTCTGTTTTTTTAAAAATAAAAATCTCATTAGAAATTGCCGATCCAGCTGACATAGATACGATTAATCAGCTTCTTCCGCGCATAGTCGATAATTTTCAAGTCTATTTAAGAGAATTACGGGTGCAAGACCTGCAAGGTTCAGCTGGTATGTATAGATTGCATGAGGAATTGTTGCGACGTGTTAATATCGCGGTGCGACCAGCAAAGGTTAAAGACGTTTTGTTTAAAGAAATGCTTGTACAATAGGGCGAATAGACATGGCAACGGATGAAGATCTTTTGGAAGCAGAATGGGAGAGCGTAGCAGACGGGAGCAGTGATATGAATCTAGCTCCCAACTCCGACGCAGCAAGCTCCAGCGAACCTGTTTTGAACCAAGATGAAATAGATAGCTTATTAGGCTTAGACGAAAACGATGACGAGGAACTCGTAACCGGTATTCAAGCCATCGTAGAGTCGGCTATGGTCTCCTATGAGCGATTGCCTATGCTCGAAATCGTCTTTGATCGGTTGCTTCGTATGATGTCTACTAGCTTAAGAAATCTCACCTCTGACAATGTTGAAGTTTCGCTTGATAGTATCACTTCAATAAGGTTTGAGGATTATCTAGCAACGATTCCTATGCCAGCAATGTTGAGTGTATTTAAGGCAGAAGAGTGGGATAACTATGGGTTAATGGTGGTTGACTCCGGGCTCATCTATTCGATTGTCGATGTCCTGCTTGGCGGAAGGAGGGGTACTGCTGCTATGCGCATAGAAGGACGTCCATACACTACTATTGAAAGAAATTTAGTTGAGCGGATGGTTACAGTAGTTCTCAGTGATATGTCCGCTGCTTTTGATCCAGTAAGTCCAGTTACTTTTAGATTTGATCGTCTTGAGACTAATCCTCGGTTTGCTACCATAGCGCGTCCGGCCAATGCGGCGGTTCTTGCACGACTGAGGATCGATATGGAGGATAGAGGTGGCAGGATAGAATTGTTGCTTCCATACGCCACATTGGAGCCAGTTAGAGAGCTTTTACTGCAGCAGTTCATGGGAGAAAAGTTTGGGCGAGATTCGATTTGGGAGACACACCTCGCTAATGAATTGTGGGAAACAGATGTAGAGCTTGATGCTGTTTTAGATCAATTAGTCATTTCTTTAAACGACGTAGTTAATTGGAAACCTGGTTCTCAAATGATGCTTAATGCTGTCCCTACATCCCCGATTGAACTTAGGTGTGGCGAAATACCACTTTTTGTGGGTTCGATGGGGCAAAAGGGCGGCAACATGGCAATAAAAGTGAATAAGAAACTAAGAAATATGTAAATAGAAGCTGAGGTGGCAAATGGATTGGCTGAACCTTATTGATGGACTTTTAATAATTTTTCTAGCGGCAACTATTTTTTGTGCGGTGAGCCTCAGTAGGCGATTGTCAACACTNCGGTCAGATAAAAAGAATTTAGAAAAGCTCATGGAAGAATTTAAAAACGTCACCCAAAAAGCAGATGAGAGTCTNTCTGGCATCCGNGCAACAGCAAACGAAGTGTCGAGAGAGTTNGCCGAGGCTAANACTAAAAGTAGATCGATGCGAGATGAGCTTGCNTTTCTAGTGGAAAGAGCTGATCGTTTAGCTGAGAAAATAGCAACAAGTGCNAANGACCCGATAAGTGAAAACACATCAAAAGATAAACNTAAAAGTAATGAAACGGGAGATAATATTGAAAGCGCATCTCTTCACAATAATNACGAAGATGATGGGCAATCTGAAGCTGAACGAGAACTATTGAACGCTCTGAGGCGAGTTAAATAAAATGGCTTATGGAAAAAATGGTAAATTCATAAATATAACAGGAAGTCAAAGACCGCTCGAGAGAAAGATGGAGGAGCGTCTGGCAAATTCGCGTGAAGAAAAACCGTCGCGTCCAGCTAATATTAAAANTTCACAGAATTCTGGAAACAGTGATCAGTTGTCAGCTTATAGCTTATTTTCAAAGTTTCGTTTGTTGCCAGCTGTGGCGTTATTAGCCTTTATTTTGATGGNTATTCGTATTCCAAATTTTTTTGATTTAAGTGATAAAGGAAGCGATGCCTCCATAATGTCCAATCTTGCAGAGGCCCAAGAACAAAGTCAAACGGNGACCTCTAAAAATAAGGCTTCACCAGGAGGAAAAAAGGTAAGCAAGGAAAAGAAAGCTAAAGCAAAAGAGAAAGAAAAATTACTTGATCCAGTTCTGTTTACACGTTCTGAGATTGAACTTTTGCAAGAATTATCTCGGCGAAGAAAAGAGCTAGATGNTCGCGAGCAAACCATTGTTCAACGAGAAGGGCTCCTTATGGCCGCAGAAAATCGGCTCGAAGCTAGGATTAATGAATTAGAAACGGTAAAATCAGATATCGAGACCCTCATTACGCAATATGATGCTCAAGAGGAAGAGAAGTTCAGGGGATTAGTAGCTATTTATGAAAAGATGAAGCCGAAGGAGTCGGCTCGCATATTCGATGAGCTGGATATTAACATCCTNTTGGAAGTTTTTGAACGTATGAAGGCCTCAAAATCAGCCTCTATTTTAGCTAAAATGAGACCAGACAGGGCTAAAGAAATAACATCCAGGATTGCGGACAGGCGAGAAATGCCGAAATTAAACTGACGTTGAGAATTGATGTTTTTAATCGAAAGAGATTAAACAGAATTAAAAATATAAGGCTCTTTGCCGACTAGAGGACTCATAGNAAATTCGGGAATCAACTTTAAAATGTAATTGGCATGACGGTAAAAACGAAAACCAATGATAGTTTAATTCAGATAGGTACCTCTCAGCTTTTTTTGAGCTTATTTCTGCTACTTCTAGCTTTTTTTATTTTTATAAATTCCATATCTAGTTACCAAGAAAGAAAAACTTCAGAAGTTGTTGGAAGCGTTAGGGCAAGTTTTCCTGCCGTTATTTCAAGTGAAGATTTGTTTCAACTTAGAAAGTACAAAAATCCGGTCGTTTCTCCTACTATTTTTAATGAATTGGACGAAGCTTTTCTATTTTTGTTTCAGGATCGGAGACTTAAGGTATCAGCTGATAAAATGAGTTCNCAGATTGATGTTCCTGTTGAACTTCTTTTTAAACAGGGTACGGCGCTNCCTAAGAGCAAATTAGAAAAATTCCTCAAACGCTTAGCAAAGATAATTATGCGAGCGGAAAGNATCAGCCCGCTCAATACAGAGATAGTTTTTGGATATAAATCCAATCTAAACAGGAAATTTAAAGACAACATTACTACAAAACGTTCATCGGTAATTATGTCGGCTTTAATAAAAGAAAAAGTTGGCAATGGTGCTGTGGCTGTGGGCTTGGAAAATGGTCATGCAGGCTTTTTGAGATTTAAATTTAGATCAAGAACCGGAAATGGATCTCTAGATAGAAAGGAGTTAATTAGTGATTAGAGAGTATAATGACATCCGGGCAGGAGCATCTAAAATCCAGTTAAATGTTGATGCAAAAGTATTTGGCTTAAAGACTAGACCTCTTTGGTTGCTTACTTTTGTAGACTTAATTTCTCTGTTGCTAGCTTTCTTTATTATGATGTTTTCAATGTCTTCAATTAAAATGAGTGCTTGGGATATCTTTAAGGGGTCCTTAGACCATGAGCAANCATTAGAAGGCCCATCTACTGCGANTAACAAAAAACAGACANTATCAAAAAGTCAGGCTNTTAAATACGGATTAAATCTTGGCTATCTGAGGTCCATTTTGGAAACAGGACTGAAAAAAGAAAAACTATTAAAAANCGTATCATTCACCTTCGACTCTGAGAGACTTCTTATTTCACTCCCAACGAAATTGATATTTGAAAAAGGGTCATCTGCTCTCTCTCATGATGGAAAGAAGGCACTTTTTCTGCTAGCGGAAACACTGTCGAATTTTAAAAATGATATCTCTTTAGTGGGGCATTCTGATCCAACACCTATGNCAGCAGGTGCGAAATATGAAAATAATTGGGTGTTATCTTTGTCTCGAGCTTATTCTGCTGCACAAACACTTAAAAATGCTGGTTATAGAAAAAGTTTAAAGATTCTAAGTTTTGCCGATACAAGATATAACGATATCTCGAACAAGGAATCTNTTGAAAATAGACACCAGTTAGCTAGGCGGGTTGACATNATGGTACATAAAGAATGGCAGCAATGATTGGGCTTTCAGTTTTAAAAATGCTGGCTAGATATTTTGCAATATTGACTTCTATTCTGGTAATTACAACTTCGACGCCCAGTGTCGCCAAGGTACAAATAAGTAATGGCAAGGCTTTCGATAGAATTTCTTTCGAATTTCCGAACCCTGTTAAATTCAGCTCCCAAAAATTTGGTTCTCAAATTTTAATAGAATTTAAGTCAGCTGTTCCAAGTACTGCTGGAATGAATGAAAAAAAGGTGGGTAAGTATATCAAAGCGTATTTGTTGCAGGAAAAAGGCCGAGAAGCCGTAGTGACCCTAAAAGGAAAGTTTCGATATAAATTATATCGAGTGGCTAATAAAATAGTTCTTGATGTAGGGCCGGGGATTGAAAGTAAATCTAAAAGTCCGAAAGGCAAAAACAAGAAAATATCTAGGAAGAATTTACCGGTTAAAGCAAATGTTTCGGTAAGAGTTGGAGTACATAAGGACTATAAGCGCGTTGTATTTGAGTGGCCCAAAAAAGTAAATTATTCGTTAAAAAAGAGTGCTGACAACGTTCAATTGCAATTTGATTCAGGAGGCCTAATTAATACCCAGGCCGTGCAAGGTAAATTACCAAAAGAGCTTTCAAATTTTAATACAAGCGAGGATAAGTATAATAATTTGATTGTAATAATAGGTAATCCGAAGCAGTTGCCAATTAGGCATTCTAAATCAGACAAAAAAATAATATTGGACTTTTTAAACTCTAAAGACAGTTTTGCTGGTAAACAAAAAAAGTCCCCGAGAATAAATACTGAAATAGTTCAAAAAAACGATCAAAAGACGAAAGTTCTTGCGGAAAAGCTGGGGCTCAAAAATGAGCTTGGTTCTGACAGCAAAGCAACACAAAAAGGTGAAATTTCCGTTAGTGAGAAAAATTTTAAAGCGTCAGAATCAAAAAGCGATAAAGAAGGGGTGGGAAAGAATACTGCAAGTGTTGCTAAACAAAAAAATAATGTAACTGATGCCCCGGACGGAAAAAATTACATCGTAAAGCAGGCAACTCAAAATATTGATCTTTTAAATGACCCAAAATGGAAAATAAATACNCCTGTTGGTGCTGTTACNACGGGCGCTAGCTCAATGTTAAATCAAGGAAAATTGACAATTGAGCTAGATATAAACAANAACGTCAATTCTATGCGTTTTAATTGGAAAGAAAATGTTCCAGCNGCTGTGTTTACCCGCGCTGGCTACTTATGGGTTGTTTTTGATCAAAAGGNTTCGTTAGATTTTTCTAAATTAAGAAGCGATAAATTAGAAATAATAAGCCAACCACAACAAATTGAGACTAATAAGGGGACTGCATTTAGANCTAAATTAGTTGATGGAATTTCGGCTGCTGTATGGCGAGATGGAAATACTTGGGTTGTAGATTTAGCTCCCCAACAAGCAAGACCGGATGTTGCTTTTCAGTTCGTGACCCAGCAGACTAGCCCACAGGGGCCAAGAATTTTTGTACTAGCTGATGGGATTGGCGAATCTATAACGCTAGTGGATCCCGAAGTGGGTGATAGGTTGTTTATTGTTCCTGTCTTACCCTTAAGTAGAGGTATAGAAGAGCATCAGACCTTCGCTCAGTTTAATTTACTTAGAAGCACACAAGGGATAGTAATTCAGCCATTGATCGACGAGCTGGAAGTGAGGGTCATGCCAGATGGTGTTGCAATCACTGCCAGTAGTTTTAAGGGCTTAGAGGTTTCAGATNCATCTAAAATAGTANCTCAAAAAATGCTTTCTACCGGNAGNATAGATGGATTGCCTAGTGGATTAGAGCCGGGACGCATATTCAATTTAGAAGCTTGGAAACAGGGTGCTAAGGCTCACCAATTTCTGGAATTTAAACAACGAATACAGCATCAGATTTCACAAGCCACNAGTATCGCGCGCAGTGGCCCTAGGTTAAGTCTGGCACAGTTTTACTTTGCAAANGGATTATCTGCCGANACAATGGGATTATTGCGCACAATTTCGTCTGTNGATGAGGAGCTAGCAAGAAGACCAGATGTTNTTGCCCTTCGAGGAGCTAGTCAGTTTATACTCGGACGTTTCGCCGAGGCGGAAAAAGAGTTAGACAACGGGTCACTGAATGGTTTCTCAGAAGCGGAATTATGGCGAGGTGCGTCTAATGCTGCACAAGGTAAATGGGCGGCGGCGATTGAACATTTTGCCAGAGCTGGNGAAATNCCTGGAGATTATCCACGAAATTTTTCCACCCAATTAGCTCTGTGGGCTGCGGAAGCAGCTATTCGGGCTGAGGACTACCGTGGAGCTGGNGTTTTCCTTGATACTATAGCAGATGGTAAGCCTACNNCTGGTGAGCAAGCNCGATTAAATTACCTAAGGGGGCGGGTGCTATACGCGTCAAATGANATAACCACTGCACTNAATTACTGGCGACGCTTAGTCGATGCTTCGGATCGATGGGCACGTGTGAGAGCACAGCGCTCCCTTATAGAACATGATTTACAGAGCAATGTTATAACGAAAACGGAGGCCATAGAAAAACTTGAACAATTGCGGTTTGCCTGGCGAGGAGATCAGTTGGAGTTCAATTTATTAAGGCGCTTAGGAGAGTTGTATCTTGAGGAAAAGGATTTTGTTTCTGGACTAACTGCTCTTCGACAGGCAGTCACGTTTTTCCCGAACAACGTTGAAGCGCGGGTGGTCTCGAAAAGGATGATAAGCCAATTTTCGAGNATATACACTGATGGTANTGCTGACAGTATGACGCCTCTTACAGCTCTCTCTATGTATGACCAGTTCAGGGAATTGACCCCTGTTGGAAGGCGTGGAGATAGAATTATTCAACGTTTGGCTGATAGGCTAGTAGAAGTGGACCTTTTAGATAGGGCGTCCATTTTATTGGATAGNCAAGTGAAATTTAGATTGAGGGGGAAGCAAAAAGCTANAGTTGGAAGTAAANTAGCNCTTATCCGTTTATTGGATAGGCAGCCNNAAATGGCCTTAGACGCGTTAAACGAAAGCGTTTCACCTGGTTTAGATAGCGCGCTGGCGCTTGAACGTAAACGCTTGAGGTCGAGAAGTGTATTTGAGCTTGGGGATAGTGAAAGTGCATTAAAATTAATCACAAATGATGGCTCTCGAAAAGCAGATCTCCTAAGGGCGGATATATATTGGCGCACTCAAGATTGGGAAAGGTCGGCCATCATTTATAAACGTCTACTAGGGGATACGGGAAAAGACGGTAGAAGGTTGAGNGACTTATCTGCAACATTAGTTGTAAATTGGGTTGTTTCTTTATCNATGAGTGGACAAAAGGATAAGCTAAATGAAGCGCGCCAAGTTTATGCATCAATGATGGACACAACGCGTTATAGAGAGGCTTTTCGCCTTATTACAAACAAAACATCTGGNAACCTTCAAGACTTTCGAACACTTACTGAGCGTTTTCAAGAAATAGGCCGTTTTCAAGGGTTTTTAGCAAGTTATCGCGATAAACTAAGAGATAAGCCNTTAAGCAAAATAGAGTAATAAAAATACAGTGGCTCTCCGCAGCTTTGATTTTTGTTAACTCGCCCCAAANCTTTTTACCAATGAGCCAGCGATTAGATACCATCCATCAACTAGTACNAAAAATATTAATTTAAATGGAAGCGAAACGATTATTGGGGGAACCATCATCATCCCCATCGACATGAGAATAGAAGCTACAACCATGTCGATGATGACAAANGGTAAGTAAATTAAAAACCCTATCTCAAAGGCTCTTCTGAGCTCGCTAATCATNAAAGCAGGGACTAGGACCTGTANTGGAATTTCGGGGGTAGAAGCAGCTTGAGCGCCTGCTATATCCTGGAAAAGCTCTAAATCTTTCTGTCTTACCTGTCTTAACATAAAATCACGAAATGGCTTAGCTGTTTTTTCAAAGGCTTCCTTTTCATCTATTCGTTCTTCGATTAGCGGTGAAATACCGGACTTCCAAGCTTCTTCAAATGTAGGGGCCATTATGAAGCTGCTAAGAAATAAAGCGAGGCTGATCATAACAACATTGGGGGGTGATTGCTGGGTTCCAAGTGCAGTTCTAAGAAGCGATAGAACAACAACTATCCTGGTGAAAGAAGTTATTGTCACTAATAACCCTGGCGCTAATGATAATACAGCAATCAATGCTACCAGTTGTATAATTCTAGCTGTGGTAGAACCTCCCGGCTCTCCAATATCTAAAGTTAGCGTTTGAGATAGAACTTCTTTAGGTATAAGAAAAACTGAGATGCAACAAAGCAAAAGGGTAAAGCCCAGAGTGAATAATTTTGGTGCAGATGGCAGGGTGTTTTTTTGAGACATCCTTTAGATACCTCTTTCAACTTCTTTTTTTTCAAAGACTTCATCTAAATCTTTTCGTTTTGAAATAGTGTCAACTTCTTTTTGTTGTTGTTCATTCTCCAAAAGCGTTTCAATTAGCACCCCGGTATCTTGTCCAAGTAGAATTAAATGCGCGNCTGTATCCCGTTTTACTAATACGAGCTGAAATTTCGTATTAATTCTTTTNGTCTCAATAATTTCAAGACNATTGCCGGTANTGTTATCCCCNATTAAGCGGTTCAATCCNAATCGTCTTAAACACCAATATATCAAGCCTATTAGTGATAAAACAAACGCTAAAGCNACAATAAATCGAACGTAAACACTTAAGTCCATGATAGTAAAAAGCCTCTAAACAATTTAACCAGCTACATTTTAATTAAGTCATTTCAGCAATTTCATGAATTTTTCCGAGTGTTTTGAACTTTTTTATAGAGTTTAACAGCTTTTTTTGCCGAGCCATGATTACTGGTCGGTGGATCCAAATTTAGGGGTGCAAGCCGGTTAACAATTTCGTTAAGTATCTGAAGTAGCGGCTCCAACCGCCGGCCAAATTCACGGGATTTTTCCGGCGGTAAATTGGGTAGTTGATCGCAAACCTCTTCCACTAGTAATAACAAATCTTGAGGGNGTTTGGAATTTAGGTCTTTTTCCAAATCAAACTTTAATTTAAACAGCGCTTGCTCAGTTTTTTGAAGTCCATCGCTTACAAATTCGAGCAATTTCTCACTCATTAGCTGGTTCGGCTCCTTCATTTCCTTCTTCGCGTGCTGCTTCCTGGTAAACATAGGATAGGATCTCGGAGACAGCTGCTAATGCCTCTATTGGAATTTCGCAGTCAACTTCGACAGCGGAGAGAATTTCGACTAAGTCCGGATCAGTTCTAACTTTTACATCGTTATCGAATGCCAGACGCAGAATTTTTTCCGCAACTTCACCAAAGCCTTTAGCGACTATTTTTGGGGCAANCGTATTAGAGGACGTGTCTTTTATTGCAAAGGCAGCTTGTCTATCAATCATAGGCTAAAATCTACCTTTTGAGGTAATATTTTACCAGCCTTTTATTAATTATTGGAATTTAAAATNGGGCAAAATTAAATAGTTCGTTTTTTTCACNAAAATGGTACAGGAATTGCATANANGGATAACAACGACTTTGCATAACTGGNATTTTATCATGAATCTACACAACTTGGATGTATTCAGAATATCTAGTCAGAAAATGGGATGGTTGAGCGAACGACAAACTGTATTAGCTCAAAATATAGCAAATTCTGACACGCCTGGGTATAAAGCCAAAGATCTCAGGATGCCCGATTTTTCAGGCATGCTNAATAGTGGGAAAGGCATACCTGTAGCTAAGACGGCTAAAGGCCACTTGATGGGTACCGCTGCTCGATCGGATTTCCGAATAGTAAACGAGAAGAGTAGAAATGTTTATGAGGTGAATCCAAACGAAAATGCTGTTGTTATGGAAGAACAATTGATGAAGGTGAATGATTCCAATATGAACTATAAGTTGGTTACGAATATTTATCGGAAAAATTTGTCTATGTTTAAAATTGCCTTAGGTGTTGCTCGTTAGGATCAAGTAAAAGGGATTGATATGGCCATAGATTTAAATAATGCGTTAAAGGTTTCAGCAAGCGGGATGAAGGCTCAGGGCACACGGCTCCGCGTTATCTCGGAAAATATCGCAAACCAAGATTCGGTTGGCCGTAGTCAAGGGGCCGATCCTTATCGGCGTAAAACGATCGTATTCAAAGATATTTTGGACCGTGAGCTTGGCGTTGATATGGTGCAAGTATCTAAAATCGGGCGAGACAGCTCCGATTTTATAGTTGCATATGAACCATATCATCCACTCGCGGATGATAAGGGATATGTTAAAAGGCCAAATGTTAATGGCTTGATTGAAATGATGGATATGAGGGAAGCGCAGAGGTCATATGAGGCAAATTTGAGCGTCCTTGAAGCGTCTAAAGCTATGATACAACGGACAATAGATTTGTTACGAAGTTGACGCCGCGGATAGTCATGAGCTTTAAAATGTGTTAATGTGCCCGTATAATATAAGGGGTATGGAATGGTAAATAAAATTGTTGATAGCTTGCCTGATATATCTGCCGTGGGTGGTTCTGCCCCAAAAGCAGGAAATCTAAGTGACGGGCAAGATTTCTCCGCATTCATGCAAGAAGCTACAAGAAATAGTATTGATACACTGAAATCTGGTGAAGTAATGAGCATGAAGGGCATAACGGGAGATGCAGATCTCAACGATGTTGTATCAGCCATAAATAGCGCTGAATCAACTTTGCAGCTTGTTACAACTATTCGCGATAAAATGATCCAAGCATATCAAGAAGTTATGAGGATGCCCATTTAAAACATTTTAATTAATATCTCAAAATAATTTATATAGTGCATCAAGATACCGAAAAATATTTCCCATGAATGAACTTGAAGCGATTGAGATTGGCAGGCAAGCGATACTTGTGGTGCTAACTATGGCTGTTCCAGTTATGGGTATTGCTTTGCTAGTAGGCCTTATTATTGCTCTATTTCAAGCCTTAACGCAGCTGCAGGAAATGACGCTGGTTTTCGTTCCCAAAATCATAGTAGTCTTCGCTGCGCTAGCGGTTCTCTTACCGTTTATGTTGACAACGATCTCAGAATTTATGGTTGGTTTAGGTGATAAGATCATTGGTCTTGGGTAGTTTTACTGCAAAAATTTGATAGACAGTGATCCTCTTTGAGAACCGATAGGAGTTGATTATCGATTATGCCCTTGGAACAGTATCTTCCACTCCAAGTTCTCGCTTTTTTAATAGTCTTTACTCGTATAGCAGCAGCCGTGATGATACTGCCAGGTGTGGGAGAAGCATTTGTGCCAATGCGAGTTAGGCTTCTCTTCGCTATGTTACTCACTCTAGTCGTTTCACCTCTTATATCCTCACATTTACCGCCAGAACCAAGAACGCTTGTTGACCTTTTTAGGTTAGTGTTTTTGGAAATTGTAGTTGGTGTTTATTTGGGTATGGTTGCACGAATAATGTTATTAACACTTGATACTGCGGGGAGAATAATTGGTTTGACAATCGGAATGGCTAATGCGGAGGTTTTCAATCCGAGCATATCAAGTCAAGCTTCATTACCCGGTTTGTTGCTTACAACCATGGGGGTCATGTTACTTTTTGCCACAAACATGCACCATTTGTTTATCTTGGCGATAGTTGATAGTTACAAGGTCTTTCCCGCGGGCGCTATATTTGAGTGGGGGGATAGTGCGTTCGTCATAGCGCGTCTTATAGCAGATAGCTTCCGGCTAGCCTTGCAATTAACGGCTCCATTTATTGTGATAAGTCTTATCTTTTTTATGGGACTTGGTATGCTGGCCAGATTGATGCCGCAACTGCAAATTTTTTTCGTAGGCTTACCCGTTCAGTTAGCTGGCGGGTTGCTGATTTTTTCCATAATCATAAGTGGTTTATTCTCTATTTTTCTTGACTATTATGCTAAGAATTTAAATCAGTTTCTAACGATCAACTAAAACTAGGTAGAAGTTTTGTCCCAGGAACAGGATCAATCGCAGAAAACAGAAGAGGCTACACCCCGAAAACTTTTGGATGCCCGCGAAAAGGGTAAAGTGATAACCTCTCAAGAAGTATCGCACTTAGCAATTATGATCGGTGGTGCCCTTATCGCAGGGTTTTTGGGTCCATTTATGGCTGAAAACCTTTATTTGGCGGCAGGTGGAATTTTCGATAAATTTCATTCTATTAATCTTGATTTAGGCAATATAGGAAATCTTTTTTCGGATATACTACTGCAGCTAGCAATTGGGCTAGGGCCGTTAGTGTTTGTTATACTTGTATTGGCTATATTTTTTAAATTAATTGTTAGCGGCCTTGTTTTTAGTGGACAAAGCCTAATTCCATCCATCGAGCGCATCTCTCCCATTAAAGGTTTTTTCAGGCTTTTCAGTCTGAAATCTGCGACCGAATTCGCTAAAGGATTATTTAAAATTATTATAGTGGCTAGTATTGTGGGAGCTGTTGCCATTCCAGAATTGAGCCGTGTTGAACTTCTAATGCAAATGGATATAGCAACTATTGTAAATGAGGCAAGATTGATAATTTTGCAGATGTTCGTCGCTGCGATTTTTGTTGTCGGTTTTATTGCCGGGCTTGATTATCTGTACCAACGGTTTGAGTTTTTAAAGCAAATGAGAATGACCAAGCAAGAAGTAAAAGATGAACTAAAACAAACCGATGGAGACCCACTAATAAGAGGTAGATTACGTCAGATAAGAGCTGAAAGAGCTCGCGAACGGATGATGGCATCCGTTCCAACTGCTGACGTAGTCGTTACAAACCCAACCCATTATGCGATAGCTTTGAAGTATGANTCCGAAATTATGACGGCNCCAAAAGTAGTTGCGAAAGGCGTTGATGAAGTCGCTTTTAGGATAAGAGATGTTGCAAATGAGAACAATGTCCCAATAGTGGAGAATCCGCCATTAGCAAGAGCGCTTTTTGTGGCAGCCGAAATTGATGATGAAGTCCCCCCAGAACATTACAAGGCTGTAGCTGAAGTGATTAGTTATGTATATCAATTGAAAAATAAAAAGCTTAATTAATGCATAAAACTTTGTGTTGTATGACTTTTTTGTTGATCACAATATAGAGTGATTTGGGCCATATGTTGGTTCAATAAAATATCAAATCCTAGATATAGCCGTGAACAAAACATGAAAATAGCCTTTTTTTATGGGAACAAATAGTGTACAAATACAAGAGAAAACGGTTCGACACGTAATTTGTTCAAATTTTGAGGCTCGTTAAATTAGAAAACTAAAATTAAGCAATAAATTAACTTAGAGTTCGTTTGCAAGAGGCCGATAACAGATTTAAGAATGGAGAGTTAATATGTCTGTAACACCATTAAGAGTATTAGAACAGGATACTATGGACAAGTCGAAAGCATTAGAAGCAGCCCTTGGTCAAATTGAGAAAGCATTTGGTAAAGGGTCGGTTATGAAGTTAGGTCAGACCCAAGAATCTGTAGATATAGAAGCCATATCGACTGGGTCATTAGGATTGGATATAGCGCTAGGTATTGGCGGTCTTCCCAGAGGTCGGATAATTGAAATTTATGGTCCAGAGAGTTCCGGTAAAACGACATTGGCTCTACATGCTGCTGCTGAGGCACAGAAAAAGGGAGGAGTCTGCGCATTTGTTGATGCCGAGCACGCCCTAGACCCTGCATATGCAAAAAAACTTGGGGTTGATATCGACGAACTGGTTATCTCTCAACCTGATGCAGGAGAGCAGGCTCTTGAAATAGCCGANACGCTGGTCCGGTCAGGCGCGATCGATGTCTTGGTAGTAGACTCGGTGGCTGCTCTGGTGCCGCGTGCTGAATTNGAAGGTGAAATGGGAGATACGCATGTGGGTCTCCAAGCTAGACTAATGAGCCAAGCTTTGAGAAAGTTAACTTCATCAATTTCTAAGTCTAACTGCCTTGTGATTTTTATTAATCAGATAAGATTAAAAATAGGAGTAATGTTTGGCAATCCAGAAACCACTTCTGGCGGCAACGCACTCAAATTTTATGCTTCAGTTCGTCTAGATATAAGGAGAATAGGGGCTATAAAAGATAGAGACGATATAGTAGGTAATCAAACAAGAGTAAAAGTGGTTAAAAATAAGGTGGCCCCTCCATTTAGAGTAGTTGAATTTGACATAATGTATGGGGAAGGAATTTCTAAGACTGGAGAACTGTTGGATCTAGGGGTGAATGCCAATATTGTTGAAAAAGCGGGCGCATGGTTTAGCTATAATGGTGAAAGAATTGGTCAAGGACGAGAGAATGCAAAAAAGTTTCTAATAGAAAACCCAGCCGTTGCCTCTACTATCGAAAACGCTGTGCGAGAGAACGCNGGTTTAGTTGCAGAAGCCATGCTTGTAGGACCTGACGTAGAGGATGAGGTGGACGACTAGTATTAAATCCACTATTGCAAAAAGAATTTAGGCANCCCGCANTTACNGGGTGCCTTTTTTCATNATAGAAATGATGCAANTGGTGAAGCAGNGACTAGACTTAACCGACGCGGTCCATTAAACAATAACTCTTAACGTTTTCGCCTTATATAGATATGGTTAAGTGACGTTTTTGAGGCCAAACAGATATGCAAACTACAAATCAAATCAGAGACATTTTTTTAAAATTTTTTGAGAAAAATGGGCATCAAATTGTTTCTTCAAGCCCGCTAGTACCGAGAAATGACCCCACGTTACTTTTTACCAACGCCGGTATGGTTCAATTTAAAAACGTCTTTACGGGTGGGGAAACCCGAGATTATGAAAGGGCAGTGACATCTCAAAAATGTGTTCGTGCTGGTGGAAAGCACAACGACCTTGAAAATGTTGGTTACACAGCTAGGCATCACACTTTTTTTGAGATGCTAGGTAACTTTTCGTTCGGAGATTACTTCAAGGAAAATGCGATTGAATATGCATGGGATTTAGTGACAAAAGATCTCGGGTTACCCAAGGAAAAGTTGCTCGTAACGGTTTATTCTGAGGATGAGGACGCGGCAACATTATGGAAAAAAATAGCAGGCCTGAACGATCAGAAAATAATTAGAATACCAACTTCAGATAATTTCTGGGCTATGGGTGATACAGGGCCATGCGGACCTTGCTCTGAGATATTTTTTGATCATGGGGAAGATATCGAAGGTGGACCTCCTGGCAGTGCAAACGAGGATGGGGACAGATTCATTGAAATCTGGAACTTAGTCTTCATGCAGTATGAGCAAGTAACGAAAGAGGAACGGATCGAGCTTCCAAGCCCTTCTATTGACACTGGAATGGGGTTAGAGCGCATTGCGGCAATCCTACAGGGTAGTCACGATAATTATGATATTGATCTTATGAGATCGCTAATAGAAGCATCGGCAAATGAATCTGGTATAGATCCAGATGGCCCAGCTAAAGTTTCTCACAGAGTTATAGCTGATCACCTGAGAGCCTCAGCTTTTTTAATAGCCGATGGAGTTCTTCCATCAAACGAGGGCCGTGGCTACGTTGTTAGGCGTATCATGCGAAGAGCCATGAGACATGCACATTTGTTAGGTTGTGCGGAGCCCTTGGTTTGGCGCTTAGTTCCAGCTTTAACGAGGCAAATGGGCGAAGCATTCCCTGAATTAATAAGAGCAGAAAGCCTTATTGTCGAAACCTTGAAACTGGAAGAGACACGATTTAAGGAAACGCTCGCTAGAGGGTTAAGACAATTAGAAGATGCCACGCAAAAGTTGTCAGATAGCGAAAACTTGCCGGGAGATGTTGCCTTTAAGTTATATGACACATACGGGTTTCCATTAGACCTAACGCAAGACATCTTGCGCGGACAGGGAAGGAAGGTAGACCTAGCGGGTTTTGATAAGGCGATGGCAGAGCAGAAGGCCGCCGCGAGAGCTGCTTGGTCGGGGTCCGGTGAGATTGCGACCGATGACTTTTGGCTGGATATCAGGGATCAGACAACAGCCACTGAATTCTTAGGTTATTCGACCGAACAAGCGGAAGGCGTAATTATAGCACTGATTATCAATGGGGAAAACGTTGAGAAAAGCGATGCGTTTCCTGAAGATCAGGAAGTTACTGTAATTTGTAATCAAACACCTTTTTATGCCGAGGCAGGTGGACAAGTTGGAGACACGGGCTGTTTAACTACAGCTAGTGGATCCTTATTAAGGGTCACAGATGTTCAGAAGAAGGCGGGAGATCTTTTCATACATATCGGCTTCATTGAAAACGGTATAATCTCAGTGGGGGATACTGTTGAAATGAAAGTAGACACTAAATATCGATCGTGTCTTCGAGCGAACCATTCGGCTACCCATCTATTACATGAGTCCTTGAGAAGACACTTAGGCGATCATGTGACGCAAAAGGGGTCACTTGTCGATACTCAGAAGTTACGCTTCGATTTCAGTCACCCGCGTGCCGTTGAAGAAGAAACCTTGAAAACAGTGGAAACTGAGGTGAATGAACAAATTAGAGAAAATACTGAGGTGGTAACCCAACTTATGCAACCGGAAGATGCTATAAAAGCTGGGGCGATGGCTCTTTTTGGGGAAAAATACGGTGAGGAAGTTAGAGTTGTCTCAATGGGACAATTTGAAGTTGGGACAACTAAAAGTCGCTATTCGACAGAACTTTGCGGTGGTACGCATGTATCGAGAACGGGCGATATCGGTGTATTTCGTCTTGTTTCGGAAGGCGCAGTTGCTTCAGGCGTTAGGCGTATAGAGGCAGTAACTGCAAATGGAGCAATCGAACATTTCAATGCAAGAGAGGAAATTTTAAATATCACAGCGCGCACTTTAAAATCCACTCTCGAAAAATTACCCCATCGGGTTATAAGTCTGCTGGAGGATAAGAAAAAATTAGAAAATGAGGTGGCCGAGCTAAGACGCAAACTAGCCAGTCCTGGGATGAACAGGTCAGAAAATGATGAAAATATAAAGATAGGGAATATTACTTTTCTTGGAAAAATTATTCAGGACATTCCTCCACGAGAGTTAAAAAGCTTTGTTGACGAATTTAAAAAGGAAGTTGGGTCTGGAATAATTACGGTCGTCGCAAGCTTTGACAATAAGGCATCATTAGTTGTTGGCGTTACAGAGGATCTTAGCCAGAAATATAATGCTGTTACTCTAGTACAACATGGAGTAACAGCTCTAGGAGGAAAAGGTGGGGGTGGTAGACCGGATATGGCCCAGGCTGGAGGGCCTAATGTAGATAATTTGGCAGGAGCACTTGAAGAAATAAAAGATTGTATATTAAAAATGGATCAATAAAGAGACAAATCAATTACGGGATGTCTTTAAAAACTTTCCCATCTAAAAACGAGGTACAGATGAACGACCAAATTAGGTTTACCGGAACCGAAAATTATATTGCTACTGAAGATCTTATGGTAGCGGTTAACGCTGCAGTAACGCTCGAGAGGCCTTTGCTAATAAAGGGGGAACCAGGCACCGGGAAGACGGTTTTGGCTCATGAAGTCGCAAAAGCTTTGAATAAGACAATTATTGAATGGCATATAAAATCGACAACTAAAGCGCAGCAGGGACTTTATGAATACGATGCAGTTTCCAGACTTAGAGATAGTCAGTTAGGAGAAAAGCGGGTTCATGATATAGCCAATTACATTCAGCGTGGAAAACTTTGGGAGGCATTTGCGGCAGATGAGCAGGTCGTTTTACTCATCGATGAAATAGACAAAGCCGACATTGAATTTCCAAACGACCTATTGCTGGAGCTTGATAGAATGGAGTTTTTTGTTTACGAGACGCAAGAACGAGTTCAGGCGAAGCAGAGGCCGATCGTCATTATTACTTCAAATAATGAGAAAGAACTACCGGATGCATTTTTGCGTAGGTGTTTCTTTCATTACATCCGATTTCCGGATACTGAAACCATGGAACAAATAGTCGAAGTGCATCACCCAAAATTAAAGAAAAACATGTTACGTGAAGCTCTGAATGCCTTTTTTGAAATCAGAGAAGTACCAGGACTGAAAAAAAAGCCGTCAACTTCAGAGTTGCTTGATTGGATAAAACTGTTGGTTGTTGAGGATATTCCGCCAGAGGCCCTAAAATTTAAGGATAAGAAGGACATTATCCCGCCGCTCTATGGCGCTCTTCTTAAAAATGAACAAGACGTGCATCTGTTTGAACGTCTAGCATTCTTGGCAAAACGAGAAGTGAATAGATGAACTTTTTTAGCAGTTAATCGAATTATAGATGTCGAGGATCTCCAGAAATGTTTTCAAATTTTTTCTTCTCACTTAAAAAGGCGGAAATACCTGTTTCTCTAAAAGAATACCTTACCTTCCTGGAAGCTGTAAAACATGGCGTTGCTGAATATTCTTTAAATGACTTTTATTACTTATCGCGTTCATCGCTTGTGAAAGATGAGAGACATATTGATCGGTTTGATCAGGTTTTTGGACATTGTTTTAAAGGTCTAGAACTTTTAGATAAAGTATTTGGCAAGAAAATACCTGAAGAATGGTTGCAATCGCTTGCGCAGCTTCATTTAACTCCGGAAGAAAAAAAAGAGATCGAAGCTTTGGGGGGATGGGAAAAGCTCATGGAGACCCTCAAGAAGCGACTTGAAGAACAGAAAAAACGTCACCAGGGGGGAAATAAGTGGATTGGTACTGCCGGGCGCTCGCCTTTTGGAGCCGACGGATATAACCCAGAAGGTGTAAGAATTGGTCAGGAGACGGGACGGCAGGGAAGAGCGGTCAAAGTCTGGGATAAAAGAGAATATAAAAATCTCGATGATACAGTGGAAATCGGGATAAGAAATATAAAGGTAGCACTTAGAAAGCTAAGAAAGTTTGCTAGAGAAGGAGCGCCAGAGGAGCTTGATTTAACGGATACAATCAGGTCAACCGCTAGAAATGGAGGGTTTCTAGACCTCAAATTGGTTCCTGAAAGACATAATGCTGTTAATGTTTTACTCTTTTTCGATGTGGGGGGCTCCATGGACCCCTATATTAAAGTGACTGAAGAGTTGTTTTCAGCAGCGCGGAGTGAGTTCAAGCATCTAGAATATTTCTATTTCCACAACTGTCCCTATGAGGCAATGTGGAAAGACAACAGGCGACGGCATGTTGAAAAGATCCCAACCTGGGAAGTTTTGCATACATACGGTTCCAACTATAAATGCATTTTCGTAGGTGATGCCTCTATGAGTCCTTATGAAATTACGGTAGCTGGTGGCAGTGTTGAGCATATGAATCCAGAACCGGGTCTAGTTTGGATACAAAGAATTAAGAGCCATTTTGACCGATGCGTTTGGTTAAATCCCACACAAGAAAAATACTGGAAATACACTAGGTCTGTGGAAATGGTGGAAGAACTGTTGGATCATAATATGTTTCCTTTGACCGTGGGAGGCCTCGACAAAGCGATTCAGGAACTGCGCTCTTGAACAGAAATAAGCTTGATCCAAGAGAACACGCCTTTCGCCCAACAATTGCAGCAAGTTACTTAAAAGGACTTGTGACAGCAGACTGTTTTTCCGACGGTGTACTTTATCGGGTAACGACTAATGTCTTGGCGCTAAAAGATAAACCAGCCGAGGAGGCGGAGCTCGCCACTGAATTACTGTTTGGTGAAACATTTATAGTCTACGAAAACCTAGGACAATGGGCATGGGGTCAGTCTCAAACAGACGGCTACGTAGGTTTTGCAAAAATTAACGGATTATCTAAAGATGTCATACCAGCGACACACGAAGTAGGGGTACTGAAGACGTTTGTCTATAAANATCCCGATATAAAATCACCTGTTTTACGGTGCNTAGCAATGGGCTCCAGGGTATCTATAAAGGAGGAAAACGAAAATTTTCTTGGGCTAAAGGATGCTGGTTGGATAGTCGGGAGGCATTTAGCTGATATTAATAATAAGGAAGTAGATTTTATCTCAGTTGCTAGAAAGTATATTGGAACGCCATATCTGTGGGGCGGACGTTCCAGTTATGGTCTAGACTGTTCTGCCCTTGTGCAAATTAGTTTATCAAGAATTGGTGTTTTGACGCCAAGGGATACCGATCAACAGGAGCNGAATACTGGCNATTTCTGCGGAAGAGATATCGAAGAAGTTAAGGAAGGTGATCTTCTTTACACGAAGGGGCACGTGGCAATTGTTTCCAAAGNAAACTCAGTTATACACGCNAATGCCTATCATATGCAGGTGGTTGAGGAACCATTGAAGGTCTTTATATCACGTCTTGACGCAAACAATGATCAAATAACATCAATTAAGCGGCTNAATTTTCCCAGTGCTGTNTGATTNAGTCGGAATAAAGCACTCGCTGTTGTTTTGAGTGAGACAATAAAAGCCATCCTGTGGTTCATCCAAAGAAAGTATTTCAGTCTCAGATAGATTGCACCAAAAACCCCGAATTACTTTATTGAGAGAACCATGAGCAACAACTACGACATTTTTTTTGTTGGCNACTTCAGATAAGAAATTCNTTACACGGATTTGGGCCATTTGATAGCTTTCGCCATTAGGAGGGGAGGCCCTCCATTTGTCTGCATTTCGGTTTTCCCAACTGCTCTTATACCCGGCTAATATTTCTTCCATGTTTAATCCGTCCCAATCGCCAAAAGTAATTTCTTTAAGAGAAGGCTTGTATTCTATCAAGCCCGTATCAAAATCTATAATGTCTGAAATAATAGTTGCCGTTTGTTTTGCTCTTCCAATAGGACTTGAATAGAAGAATTCTGGGGATTTGTTTTGTAAGGTTTGCTTTAGCGCAACGCCAAGAGAACGAGCTTGTTTTATACCTTTCATCGTCAAAGGCGTGTCTTTGTGACCCTGTAAGCGTGCAGCGCGGTTCCAGACTGTTTCACCATGGCGTATCAAATAGANAGGTCCCAATGTTTTCAACGTAATTCAACCTTTATTTCTCGTATATTTCCATTATGTAATTTATGGAAAGCGTCTTGTGGTCTGCCCAAACTAAATACCTCTTCAGGTGTCAGGTCGAGATACATCCCACGGATGATTTTACTAACGACACCATGTGTAACGATTATATGGAGNCCGTCTAGATCGCATATCTTTTTTATAAAAGGCCGAAGTCTTTCTTGCACCATTTGGCTACTCTCACCATTAGGGTGAAAGAAATTCCAAGGATCTTTTTCTCGCCTAGCCATATCTTCAGGGAAATCCTCGAATAATGCTTTCCAGCTTTTATAGCCGTCCCGATCACCAAGAGTTATCTCTACTAATCTTTCATCAAAAACAACCTCTTCATAGCGGAATCCAATNGTATCGCAAATTATGGAAGTAGTTTGTTTTGTTCTGCCTAAAGGACTAGACCAAAAGACATATTTTTCCGCTCCAATTATTACTTTTAGGGTTTCTCCGATCGCTTCGGCTTGCTGTGTGCCTAATAGGGTTAAGGGAGAATCTGCTTGACCTTGAAGCCGGCCAGCCCTATTCCAAGTCGTCTGACCATGACGAATTAAATAAACAGTATTTTTCATGTTATTACTGGGTAGATTTTTCTAAAATTGGGATGATAGCCGAGACGTAGATTATGACTTACTAATGTATGTGAGTGCAAACACATTTTATTTGACATAAGAAATGCTAGTCCAGTTTACTTTTTTATTAACCAAAACCTTTAGGAGAATTTATGGGATCCCCATTTGATTTTTCAAGTTTATCAACTACGGTTAACNATTTACCAGAAACCAATATTGTTGAGGTTGCACGGTATGGCTGGGGACGACAAGGACTTATTCCGTTATGGTTTGGGGAAGGTGATGTTCCAACTCCCGCGTTTATATCCGATGCTTGCCACGAGTCTATGATTGAAGGTGATACATTTTACACTGATCAAAATGGCATTACTGAACTGAGGGAGGAGCTTATAGAATATAATAAGCGAACTTTCGATATTCGGCTTAATCAGGATAGAGTGACAGTCACAAATTCTGGCATGATGGCCATAACGACAGTTATGCAGGCACTTTTAAACCCAGGTGATGAAGTTGTCGTGATTGGCCCTGTATGGCCTAATATATATTCAGCAATATCAATCAATAGAGGAATAGCAACTCATGCTTCGATAACTCTGCAAGATAACGCCTGGATACTGGACTTGAAGGATGTTTTTGCAGCCATTAGTGCATCCACTAAGGCTATATTCTTGAATTCGCCTGGCAATCCTACGGGTTGGATAATGCCTGAAGAGGATCAAAAAGAATTACTAAATTTTTGTCGAGAAAAAGGCATTTGGATTGTGTCTGATGAAGTCTATCACTCACTCGTATTTGACAGGCCAGTTGCCAATTCGATCCTAAAATACGCTTCGCCGAATGATAAGGTTATCTCAGTCAATAGTTTTTCTAAGTCGTGGCTGATGACGGGATGGAGAATGGGGTGGATAGTCCATCCTGTTGGCTTATCCGAAACATTTGCGAAATTAATACAAATTTCCACATCGGGAGTACCAGCTTTTATACAAAAGGCTGGTATAGCAGCCCTTTCGAAAGGTGATCAAGTTGTCTCGGATCTCAGAGACAGATGCCAAATTGGAAGAGACATCGTCTTTGATTATCTGGAACAGTGGCCACGAGTGAGATGTATGCGACCAAAAGGAGCTTTTTATGCTTTTTTCTCAGTCGAAGGGATGGAAAATTCGCTTGAGTTTTGTAAGACGTTAATAGACAAGTGTAATGTTGGGTTAGCACCTGGCAGTGCTTTTGGGCCGGGTGGGGAAGGCTTCCTGCGTTTATGTTTTGCGTCTACTCCAGATAAATTAAATGAAGCTATGAAGGCTTTAGGAAAAGAAATCGGTGGACGTTAGAGAAAAATCAATTATAAGAAAAAAAGACGAGTGTGGCCGACTGTGGCTCGGGCGATCCTATAAATAGGAGAATTTGAAATGGCACTTACACCGACCGGAATAAATAACTCAGGGGCGACTAGATCCGAGCTTATCAAGAGTATAAGGCAACCCCAGTCTAATAATACTCCCCGTACAAATACAGAAAACCATGTAAGTCTTAACAAACTTCGCGGTGACAAAGAGGGAATACCAGCTCAGGGATTTCGTATTAGGACGGCTTCGACTGATAATGAAATAGAAGCCCAGATCTCAAGACTTTCGTCTCTCATAGCCAATGATAATATTGACATGAACGCTCCTGCAGGGTCCTATATTAATGTTCTGTTGTGATTCACAGGAAAAAGTTAGGCGTTCCACGCTAACCGGTTTATGTTTTAAATTTCCTGGGGGTTCCTATAAAACTCAACAAAATATTTAATGGCGTAAAATTTGTAGTAAATTGTTTCAACATTTCACGACGTTAGTTTTTTGGGTTTCATAAGTTAGAAGGTTGTAATGTTTAAAAAGATCCTAATAGCNAANCGTGGAGAAATAGCATGTCGCATAATCCGTACAGCAAAACGGATGGGAATTACGACCGTTGCGGTATACTCTGAAGCGGATGCTGAATCGCTTCATGCAAGGTCTGCGGATGAAGCGATAGATATAGGGGGCAATGCTTCTTCCGATAGTTATTTGGTTATAGATAAAATATTGGATGCGNTAAAGAAATCAGGCGCCGAAGCGGTTCATCCTGGNTATGGTTTTCTATCAGAGAACGCCACTTTTGCCAAGAAATTGAATGAAGAGGGCATNACATTTATCGGGCCGGGTGTTAAAGCAATAGCCGCCATGGGTGATAAGATAGAGTCCAAGAAAATAGCTTCCGCAGCTGGAGTAAATACTGTCCCGGGATATGTAGGNGTGCTTGCNGACGATCAAGAGGCAGTTAAAGTTGCTGACGAAATCGGATTTCCTGTGATGATAAAGGCTTCGGCTGGTGGCGGTGGGAAAGGAATGCGGGTTGCTTTTAANGAAGGAGAAGTGAGAGAGGGATTCCGTNCTGCAGTAAGCGAGGCAGCTTCGAGTTTTGGAGACGACCGCGTNTTTATTGAAAAGTTTATAGAAGACCCGAGACATATAGAAATTCAAATCGTGGCCGACTNAGATGGGAACACAGTTTATTTAGGTGAGAGAGAATGCTCCATACAACGACGGCATCAGAAGGTAGTTGAAGAAGCACCAAGCCCTTTTCTTGACTCTAAGACACGAAAGGCTATGGGTGAGCAGGCCGTTCTGCTTNCTAAGTCAGTAGATTATAAATCGGCTGGCACTGTGGAGTTTATTGTTGATAAAAATAAAAATTTTTATTTTTTAGAAATGAATACAAGATTACAGGTTGAGCACCCAGTGACAGAGTGTATAACGGGTTTAGATTTAGTGGAGTTAATGATTAAAATCGCGGCTGGAGAAACTCTTCCATTAAAACAAAAAGATGTGAAACTTGAGGGGTGGTCGATGGAAACAAGAGTTTACGCAGAGGATCCCTATAGAAACTTTTTACCATCAACCGGAAGATTGACCCAGTACAAGCCGCCACAAAATTTAGATGGCATACGGATCGATACGGGTGTGTATGAAGGTGCAGAAATATCTATGTTCTACGATCCGATGATATCTAAACTCATCTCCTATGGTAAAAATCGTGAGGATGCTATCGAGAAAATGGCGATAGCATTGGATAGGTATAGAATACGTGGNGTTAATAATAACATNGACTTTCTATCAGCCTTGATGAGCCATGGTCGTTTCAAATCCGGGGAATTAACAACGGCCTTTATAGATGAGGAATTTCCAAAGGGCTTTAACGGAATCGAACAAACAGAAAGTGATAAAGAACCNCTTTATGCTGTTATAGTTGCTTTTGAAATGAAAAGACTTGCGAGAAATGCGGATATAACAGGGCAAGCGAACTTAGCGCGGCGAGCTGGAAGCAGCCAAGATCNATATACTCGGCTCGTCATCATTGATGNGGATAAAAAAACCAATTTAAAAGCGCAACTTCAAGGTGACGTTTGCCTNGTTGATGTGAATAGAAAAAACTACAACGTAAAGGGCAGCTTCCATCCTGGGACAAACGTATTTGAGGGGGAAGTAAATAAAGTAAGCATAGANATGCAAGTGGATTATAATGGATCGAGTTATTGGGNCCGCAAGGGTGGCTGGCATGCCTCCCTAAAGATTATTCCTGAGAAAATCGATAGATTTTTAAGCTTAATGCCTAATAAGGTTCCGCCCGACATGTCTAACTTTTTACTTTCACCAATGCCAGGATTGTTAGTTTCTGTAGCTGTAGCCGAAGGTGATAAAATAGAGGCCGGCCAAGAATTGGCCATAGTAGAGGCGATGAAAATGGAGAATGTTATGAAGGCAGAATCTGACGCCGTTGTAGCTAAAATACACGCAACACCAGGGACTACATTAGGGGTCGATCAGCCCATCATAGAATTCGAATAGAGTTTCTAAAAAATGATAAAGCCAGTTATTGAAAAAAGTAATTCATAAGTTTTGTCAAACTTATTAAGGTAGAGTTTTTACTTGCTTTAAATCCATACATCAACTACTACGTCTTAAGTTTTTTGGTTATTTGTACGAGGTTTATTGTCATGGCCGTGCCTAAGAGAAAAACAACGCCGTCGAAGAGAAATATGAGACGCTCCCATGACGCGATAAAATCTGATGCTTATGTTGAAAATCAAGACACGGGAGAACTTCATAGACCCCACCATATTGATTTGAAAACAGGTATGTATCGTGGCCGACAAGTCTTAAAAGTGAAAGATAGATATTAAGAAAAGCTAATACTCTCTGCCAGCGAGTGTATCCTTAGAACGACCAATCGCCTAAGGACGCCTTCTTTTTGAATTACTGAAATTGAGCGGTGCCCGGCTTTCCTGATTTTTACATTTCCAGATTGATAGTTTCCTCAAAGATTTATATCTTGGCCTTTTCGTATAAGCTAAAGGAGCGTTACTATAAATGTCAGCGCAAAGAAAGGAAGATGCAAGATTTTTAAAGGGTCTTGGTAGCTTCGTAGCTAACTTAAATCTAAATAAACAGGCATACGCAAGAGTTCTTAGGTCTCCCTATGCACACGCTAATCTAAAAGGCATAAATATTGAGGAGGCAATCGGTTTAAATGGCGTTCTTGCTATTTTTACAGGTGCAGATCTGGAAGCGGATGGAATTGGTTATTTGCCATGCACAACGCAATTTCCAGCCGTGCTACCAATCGTTTCAACGAAGCGGTCAGCTCTTGCTGTAAGACGCGTAAGACATGTAGGTGACCCGGTGGTTCTCGTTATAGCAGAATCTATAGAGGCCGCTAACGCTGCAGTAGACTTAATACAGATCGAATATGAAACTATCCCGGCAGTGGTAAATGTGAGTGACGCCTTAAAACCTGACCCGCAAAGTATTTGGGAGAGTGCGCCCGACAATATTGCCTATCGGTTTGAAAAAGGGAATAAAGACGAAGTTAAACGAAATATTGCTAAGGCACCCTATGTTGTGGAACTAGAGATAATAAACAACCGTGTGATGGCCGCTCCACTGGAACCACGCGCTGGACTGAGTTTTTATGATGCCGAATCTGATACAATGCACTTGTCTTGCACAGCTCAAGGTGTTCATGCTATTCGAGATCAACTTGCTAATGATATATTTAAAATCCCAGTAGAAAAAATTCAAGTATCCGCTCCTGATGTTGGAGGTGGATTTGGTTTGAAAAATTTCCTTTTCCCCGAGTGGGTTCTTCTTTTATGGGCATCACGAAAGCTTGAACGGCCGATAAAGTGGGTTGCTGAACGGTCCGAAGATAATTCATCAGCGTTGCATGGAAGAGATGTCACAACTCATGCGCGATTAGCCCTCGACACCGATGGAAAGTTCTTGGCTCTCGAGGCCGACTTAACGGCTAATATGGGGGCGTATCTTTCGGCGGGTGGACCAAATGCTTCTACTAATGCCGCCTCAACAGCTATGGGAGGAGTTTATAATCTTCCTCTTATTTTTATGAGGTCTAAAGGGGTATTTACAAATACGACCCCAGTTGATGCATATAGGGGGGCAGGAAAACCGGAAGCTAATTTTATCATTGAACGTCTGATAGATACCGCTGCAGTTAAATTTAACTTTGATCCTGTGGAACTAAGGGAAAAAAATATCATTTCAGTACTCCCTCACAACACCGCTTTTGGATTACAAATAGACTGCGGGAAGTTCAAGGAAAATATTGAAAAGGCTCGAAAGTATATAGGTTATAACGACTTTTCAGATCGTCTTGAGGAGTCTAGAAAAAGAGGATATTTAAGAGGTATTGGCTTCGGGTGTTTTTTAGAGACTTCAAGAGGCTTTCCTGCGGAAGGTGCAGAGATTCGTTTTACTGAAAGCGGACGAATTGAATTGCGTGTTGGCACGGAATCTAACGGGCAGGGACATGAAACAACCTATATTGATTTAGTATCGAAATGTTTGAACGTCGCGCCTGAACTTTTTGATTATATACAAGCGGATACTTTCGAAGTTCGACTTGGGTCCGGACACGGCGGCGCTCGTTCAATGCATATGGGAGCCGCAACAATGATGTTGTCTGTTGAAGAAGTAATTAATAAGGCAACGGGTGTTGCGGCCGTTTTATTACAAGCAGAGCCTGAGGAGTTATCCTTTGAAAACGGTGTTTTTGCATCTACAGGTGGTAATAAATCTGTAACACTTCAAGAAGTGGCGGTTGCTGCAAGAGATGGCAGAATTGCACCTCATCTAACAGGCTTTGGTTTGGATACTTTTACTAAAAGAGAAAATGCTCCTTTTACCTTTCCTAACGGGTGTCACGCTGCAGAAGTGGAAGTCGACCCCGATACAGGGTTCGTAAATTTATTACGGTATATAATGGTTGATGATTATGGTTCCCTCGTAAACCCTGATCTTACTGAAGGGCAACTTCATGGAGGAGTTGCGCAGGGGATAGGTCAGGCATTAATGGAGTTCGTATCTTTCGAAAAGAATACAGGCCAACTACTGTCCGGGTCATTAATGGACTATACGCTTCCGCGGGCAGCGATGTTGCCCAACTTTGAGGCAACGCTGGACGGCACTCCAACCGATGCTAATAGTTTAGGGGTGAAAGGGGTAGGGCAGGCAGGCTGTATTGCAGCCCCCCAGACAGTTGTGCATGCAGTTTTAAACGCTTTAGCACCTTTGAAAATAACACACCTTGATATGCCGCTTACCAGTCAAAATATATGGCGTGCCATTTCCGGTGCCAGAGGCTGATTATTTCAATTCCTTATATAAACGAAGATAATATTAGAGCCTGTTTAGTCTAACTCCAAACCATCCATTCCTGAGTTCATACGTACGTTAGAAATCATGTCGCGTATCATTGGTCCTATCGCCTCTGCATCCTCTAATTGATCTATTTCAGCGCCACGTCGCCATCCCTCGCAAACGGCAACCCTGCCATTACCAGCCTGAATTACCCGTCCTGTGATATCACTGGCTTCGGCGCTGGATAAGTAAACGATAGTAGGTGATACCCAGCGTGGATCTCTACGTTCAATATCCTCTTCGGTGTATTCACGAAGATTATCGGTCATCCGAGTATAGGCCGTAGGCGAGATAGCATTAACTGTTACCCCTATACGTGCCAGCTCCCTTGCAGCTATGATCGTAAAGGCTGCTATCCCCGCTTTAGCTGCGCCATAATTGGTTTGGCCAATGTTTCCATAGAGGCCCGATGTCGAACTCGTATTAATTATTCGCGCGTTGACTTTTTCTCCAGTTTCTTTTGAGCGTTGACGCCAATAGGCTGCCGCATGACGGGATGGAGCAAATGTTCCTTTTAAGTGTACCTGAATAACAGCGTCCCATTCATCTTCTGTCATATTGACAAGCATTCTATCTCTTAAAATACCAGCATTATTCACAACCACATCAATAGTTCCAAAGGCATCGATTGTTTGGTCGATCATGTTTTTGGCACCATCCCAGGAACTCACATCATCTCCGTTAACGATAGCCTCGCCGCCCAGGTCCTTTATCTCATCGACGACCGCTTGTGCCGGTGTAGTATCGGCGCCTGAACCGTCTACTCCCGCGCCAAGGTCGTTGACGACGACCTTGGCTCCGTGTTTCGCCAGACCCAGAGCGTGTTCTCTTCCAACGCCACGGGCGGCCCCTGTTACTAGTGCTATTCGCCCCTCACATAAGCGCGCCATTTAATACCTCCATAATTTTTGAATGGATACATATATCCATTTTAGACTTAGAAGAGCAAGGTAAAGAATACTATCGTAAATATAATAGATAAGTGGTATCGCAAAAGTTTATCTGTGTAATTTGCTTGTCCGATCTCACTACCCCGATCTCCACAGCGTCGCTAGAAAAATTGACAGATTGCGTTTATTCTCCTAGTCAATCAAGCATCTCTGTTAGATGTAGAGAAAACACGGAGCCTCTAAACTTTGGTCTCTGCCTGACGTTATTTATAAATGTAATATAATCTGGAGGAAAAATGTCTAACCAAATTCTTGATATGTCTGCTGCAAAAATTGCGGCGGGGGTCGGAAGCAGGGAGCTAAGTGCTGTCGAAGTGGTGATGACGTTTTTGAACCGGATAGAAGAAGTAAATCCTATTATCAACGCTATTTGCACTTTGAGTGAAACGATATTGGAAGAGGCGCGCGCAATAGACGAACGAATAGCTTCGGGCGGTAATCCACGCCCTCTTGAAGGTGTTCCTTTTCTGATCAAGGACATTTTACAGACTAAAGGTGTTAGAACGACATTTGGATCATTATTATTAGAAAATGATATCCCTGATGAAGATACGATTTCGGTCGAGAGACTAAAAGAGGCTGGTGGTTTATTATTAGGTAAAACAAATACTCCAGAGTTTGCTCACGATATTAATACATCTAATAAAATATTTGGAACCACAAGAAACCCCTGGAATGTTAATGTCACGGCAGGAGGATCAAGCGGGGGAGCCGGCGCTTCAATTGCCGCCGCGATGGCGCCACTTGCTATTGGTACAGACCTTGGAGGGTCTATCAGAATCCCCTGTTCCTTCAATAATTTAGTTGGCCTTCGTCCTACTCCTGGACGCATACCCTTCTATCCTACAGATTACGGTTGGGATACTCTTGTAGAACATGTTCAAGGACCAATGGTTAGGTTCGTATCCGACATAGGTCTAGCCATGCATGTTCTCTCAGGTCCAGACAATAGAGATCCAAGTTCTTTACCTAATGATGGTAAAGATTTCGTGGCGGCGGCGAGTGGTGAGCCTATTCCAAAAGATAAGGGTAGAATAGCCTATGCCGGCAACTTTGGCGGCATCGTACCTGTAGATCCAGAAGTTGAGATATTGGTCAAGTCTGCCGCTGCACGGTTTGAGCAGCTTGGTTTCACTATCGAAGAGGATTGTTTTGATGCTTCAGATATCAAAGAGATAGTCACCGGAACCAGGGGGTTTGGAATGGTTGCTCGCTATGCGGATAGATTTGATGCCCATAGTGATTTGATGACGGATCAGCTGGTGAACCAAGTATCAGCAGCACTGGAATTGTCAGTCCGTGATGTAGTTAGGTCAGAGAAATTAAGGACACAATACTGGCATAACGTTAGGAAGTTCATGCAAAGATATGATTTTATCGTGGCACCATCTGTCGGCGCTCCCCCGTTCAGGCTTGATGAACCTTTCCCAAGTCAAGTTGGGGGAAAAGCTGTTGAGAGGTTTCAAGATGTTTTTCTGGCAACATATATTTTCAGTGTAACGGGTCTACCGATGATTTCGCTACCCTGTGGTACAACCCGTGACGGCAGGCCCGTTGGTATGCAGGTTATTGCCAAAAAGTTTTGTGATGACAATGCAATTTGCTTGGGAGCGGGGTATGAAAAAATAGCAGCCGAATTTTTCCGTCGGCCAGAGGTCGATTTATCCGACGTCAGGCCCGTTAGTGATCAACTGAATACCCCTAACGTTTTTATGGGCAAACCGAAATAGTGACGCCTGGTTAGAAAGTAAAATGCTATCTAAGTTTTCAATATTATTTGAACATAGTTCACAATAGAAAATATTAGGAAATTAGGGCAGAGGAAAAATCATTCCGCTGCTACAGACGGTGAGTTATCTGCTAATTCTTCCAAACATTGATCGTCAAGCGCATCTATAGGGTCAAAATTTCTATGTGCAATCCATTCTGCCCTCTTGTNTTGTGTGATATGGTTATCCGTCCGGCATAGTGAAAGGTAGACGATAGTCCTAGGTAATGGACTGATATTAGGTGGACTNGCATGAACGAGAAGTGAAGAGAACATTATGACACTGCCTGCGGGGCCAATTGGCGCGACACATCCACCTTCGTCTGATAGCTTTTGGACGGTTTCCCTGTCAAGTGTCCAAAGNGGGTANCTGGTAGTTTGAACATCGTGACCCGCTTCTATCACTCCAAATTTGTGNCTTTTTGGAAGGAAAATGAGCGGCCCATTAGCCCCTGAAACATCGTCTAAGAAGACTGCTATATTCATNGCACGCGGTTCAGGCATACCATCGTCTCTATGCCAAACACCAAAATCTTGATGCCACTGCCAAACATCCCCGTCAAAAGCAGCTTTTGCGTTGATTTTGTATTGGTGCATATAAACATCGCCACCAAGCAGCTGTTTTATCGGGGTTATTAGTCTTGGATGCGCCCCAAGCCTACGGTGAGCTTCATTGTAAGTATGGGCCGCGAAAGCAGTTCGAGCTACACCCGAGCTTTCTCGCCAAACCTCTTCTCTATCACTATTATATATTTCTTTAGCGGCTTCATTGAGCACCCTTATCTCTTCNGCCGAAAAGCATGAGGGTAAAAAGATATAACCGTCTTCCTCAAACTTTTTAACTTGCTCTTCTGAAAGTTTCATAGCTGTTTNNNCCCANNTGTGCTNNNAATTATTTGAGGNAATTAAAAGATTACTAAAAAATTGTCTTCTAGGCCATAGATTTTGCGGCACTCTAGATCGTGTCATTTAAAAGAAAATATTATTATTTATTAGTTGGCCTTGCCTGGAATAATTAGTGCGTCGAGCGCAACAGCTCCTTTGGGTAATACTAAGAACGGGTTGATATCAATAGTTTCAATTGTATCCGCGTTCGCCGCGGCAAAAATAGATAACGTCGAGATTGCTTTGGCTAGAGCTTCTATATCTACTGCTGGAGCTCCTCTAACACCATCTAAAATAGCACGGCCTCTAATTTCATCGATCATTCTATGGGCCTCTTCAACCCCAAATGGTGCGANGCGAAAAGTTATATCTTTGAAAACTTCGACGAAGACGCCCCCTAATCCAAACATCACGGTTGGACCAAAAACGGGGTCTCTATTAACACCTAGGACGGTCTCCACCCCTCCGCTAACCATTTCCGCAACGATGATACCTTCCACCTTAGCGTTTGGGGCGCCNACCTCAACGTTTCCCATTAATTTATNATAGCCNGCTTCGNCTTCTTCCTTCGAAGTTAAATTTAAAAGGACGCCNCCAATTTCAGTTTTATGCTGAATGTCAGGCGAAGCAATTTTTAAAACCACGGGCCCTTCGATGGCTTCTTTAGCTGCGATGACCTCTTCACAGTTCTTAGCCAGAATTTCCTTGTTGACGCCTATACCAGCTGTATTAAGGATAGATTTGGCATCATATTCTGAAACATTACCGTTTAAAGAAATTCGCTTGTCTTCTTTTCCGACGGATATGGTCTTTGGCTTCCCTCTTTTAAAAACCTCATTAAAGTACCTAAGTGCTGCCATTGCTCTTACAGCGAGAGAATGGTCTTCGAAACATGGGTACCCAATTTCTTCGTAAGGCTTTCTGGATTCTTGCGGNCCAATCATACTCAGGAACATAAGNTCTTCCGGATAACGTTTACGGAGAGCNGTAAAAATTTCTAAACTGATNTCCTTTGTAAATTCAGAGATCGGAAGACTAGCAAGATATAAAATTTGACAATGGTAGTCGGCGTCATCGATAACGAAACGCATGCTGTCTTCCAGTAATTTTCTCTCATTTAGAACTTGTCCNGTAAAATCTACTGGGTTGTTTACTCCTGCAAATGGGATCAGTTTTGTGATTTTATCCTGTGTAACTTTTGGAAGCGGTGCAACTTCGAAGCCTTTTTTTGATGCAGCATCGGCCATTTGAACACCGATACCTCCAGAAATGGTTTGCAGACCAATCTTNGGGCCATCTGGAAACCGGCCAAATTGACATGCATACGCTATATCGGCCATTTCTTCAGTTGTTTCTGCCCGATATACGCCGTACTGACTAAACAAACCATCATAAATAGCGTCCTCGCCGGCTAGGGATGCGGTATGCGAAGCTGCTGCCTTCGCGCCGGCTTCAGTGGAACCAACTTTCATGAAAATTACGGGTTTCTTTGCGTCTCTTGCGGCGTCTAGTGCTCTACACATTCGTTCACCATTTTTAACGCCNTCAGCATATGAAATTATNACTTTAATTTCNGGTTCACTTGCATAAAATTCGATAACTTCTGCTACNTCGATGTCTACCTCATTACCTGTTGTCACCCAATAATTTGTACCTACCCCCCGATTTTGTGTAATTGTGAAAAGATGTCCGCCATACGCGCCACTCTGTGTTACTATTCCTATAGGCCCCGTTGGTATCTTTTTACTAGCTAATGTATTGGCGAAAGTACCAAACCAACCGGCCTGTAAATTAAAAACACCCAGACAATTTGGTCCAAGTATCCTCATCCCGCTTTCAGCAGAAATATCGGCAATCTGGCGCTGAGCGCTGAGACCCGCACTGCCTATTTCTGCAAAACCAGATGTGAAGACGACANCACTTTTTACTCCGTTGTCGGCGCACTCTTTAATAACTTTCAGTGCTATGTTTTCGGGTACAGAGATAACCGCACTGTCAACGGGCATCGGGACCGATGAAATNTTTGGATATGCCTTTANACCTTGGACTATATCCCTGTTTGGGTTCACCGGAAAAAGGTTGCCTTCGTAGCCGTCTTTGAGCATGGAATAGATTGGCCGGCCGCCAATCCTGGCTGGGTTGTCTGATGCACCAATTACCGCTACAGCTTTAGGGCGTAATAATGGTTCTAATGAATGCTTCATTGGTGTCCCTTTTATCATTAATTAATTTTTTGAAGGTTGCTAAACTATATGGTCAATCCGGATCTGAGATAATTCTATTGTNTCGAAGCTCTTCAATTTCGTTTTCCTCAAATCCCCAACGTCTTAAAGCTTCCGAGTTGTTTTCACCGGGCCTTGCTGGAGGGCTCTGTATTATTCCAGGTGTTCTACTGAATCGGGGAGCCGGTGCGGGTTGAATATTTCCTCCGGGAGCTAAAAAAACGCCTCTGGCCTTATTGTGCGGATGATCCATGATCTCGTCCAAATTTAGAACGGGAGCAAAACATACGTCAAGATCGCCAAGTATATTGTCCCAATCGGTTCGGGTTTTTTTGCTAAAAATATTTTTTAAAAGCTTTTTTTGTAAGGGCCATAATTTTCGATCCCATTGTTGATCCCATAACTCATCTTCTAATTTTAATTGCTCCCGGAGTAGGGCATAGAATTGTGGTTCAATACACCCAATACAAATCCATTCATCGTCCTTACACTGATAGGTATTGTAAAAAGGTGCACCGCCATCTAGCCAGTTTTGCCCTCTTGGATCTTCCCAAGATCCTGAATTTTTTGATAGTAAAACGCCAGCCATTAACAAAGCAGAACCCTCGAGCATGGCGGCGTCAATAACTTGCCCTTTGCCGGATGATTTAGTTTCTAATAATCCGCATACCATTCCAAACGCGAGCATCATACCGCCTCCACCAAAATCACCTACCAAGTTTAGAGGGGGAACTGGACCCCTCTCTTGATCTCCTATCGAGCCAAGTGCACCAGCTAGAGCGATATAATTAATGTCGTGACCAGCCACATTTGCAAGTGGGCCATCCTGCCCCCAACCCGTCATGCGTCCGTAGACTAATTTATCGTTTCGTTCCAAACAAACCTCCGGCCCTACGCCAAGCCTTTCCATAACACCGGGACGAAACCCTTCAACTAATCCATCTGCCTTGCTTATCAACCTTAAGGCTGTTTCAATACCCCTGCTGGTTTTTAAATCAAGGGCAACTGATTGCCGTCCTCTATTCAATATAGCTGCTTTATCTCTACCCCCAAGTTTATTACCTCCCGGTCGATCTATTCTGATGATTTCTGCGCCCATGTCTGCTAATAGCATGCAGCAGTGCGGTGCTGGCCCTATACCGACCATTTCAATTAGTTTTATTCCTTTAAGTGGGCCCATGAAAAATTCCTTTTCAACTATTTTAACTATAGTCTACACAAGCGTTTAAATTAACTTAACAGATGTTTAAAAATTTATCTGTCCAAAGAAAAACTCTAAGGGGGTGTATTATTTTCAATATAGAGGAAAGTCACCCAGGAGTATTCGCCCAAAGGACACCTGAACGACCATCTATTATTATTGGCGAAACGGGAGAGTTTCTAAACTTTGCGGAATTTGAGGCCATTTCTAATCAGGTTGCCCACCTTTTTAGAGGACTGGGGTTAAGGCGCGGGGATCGCATAGCGATTTTTCTAGAAAATCATATCTTCTACATGCCAATTGTTTGGGGTGCTTTCAGATGTGGGCTGAGAGTTGTGACTGTGGCAACACACTTAACAACTGAGGATGTGGATTTTATTTTAGAAGATTCGAATTCAGCAGCATTGCTTACTTCTTTGTTTATGAAGTCAACTTTAGAAAATTTACGCATGACTACCGTCGCGCAGCAAAACCGTTTTATTCTGGACGGTCAATATTCAGACTTCAGATCGTTTGAACAAGCTATTCATCAGATGCCGATATCTCCCGTAGAAGACCAAAGTGAGGGGGTGGAAATGCTCTATTCTTCCGGTACAACAGGAAGACCAAAGGGTATTATGAAAAAGTTACCAGATGGACCGTTTGGGATTCCGGCGCCGGGGTACAAACTCATAGCAGATATATATAATCTCGATGAGAAAACAGTCTATTTATCGCCCGCACCGCAATATCACGCTGCCCCTTTGTTATTTGTTATGCGGGCACTTAGATTTGGTGCAACCGTTGTGATAATGCGTAAGTTTGATGCTGAACAGGCTCTTGCTCTTATTGAAAGATACAAGGTTACGCATAGTCAATGGGTCCCAACGATGTTTATCCGAATGTTAAGATTACCCGATGAAGTAAAGAGGCAATATGACTATTCCAGTTTGAAGTGTGTAATACATGCTGCCGCGCCGTGCCCAGTTGAAATAAAACTTCAAATGATAAAATGGTGGGGTGAAATTATATGGGAATATTACGGCGCATCTGAAGGAAATGGTTTGACGGTTATTGATTCAAAAGAATGGCTGCGCCATCAAGGCTCCGTCGGTCGCGCTAGAATAGGGAAGGTGCGTATTTGCGGTGAAGATGGCGAAGAATTACCAAAGGGAGAAACAGGACTGATCTATTTCTCTGACAATCCAGTGTTTGAATACCACAATGACCTCCAAAAAACGAAAGACTCGAGAAATCAATATGGATGGTCGACGCTCGGCGATATCGGTTATCTNAATAACGAAGATTACCTGTATTTAACAGATCGGAAAGCCAATACAATTATTTCTGGCGGTGTAAATATTTATCCTCAAGAAATAGAAAATCATTTGATTAGCCACCCGGCAGTCAAAGATGTTGCTGTGATAGGGGCACCCAATAGCGAGTTTGGAGAGGAGGTAAAAGCAGTGGTGATTCCTAAGGACATATCGCTAAACAATGTCGATTTGGAGAAAGAACTAATAGATTTTTGTTACCTTAAGGTTGGAAAAATTAAAAGCCCGAGAACAGTTGATTTTGTAGAGAATCTGCCCCGACAGGAGAATGGCAAACTTTACAAAAGGCTTTTAAGAGATCGTTACTGGAAAAACAAAGTCTAGAAAATTGAAAATAATCGTTCCATTAAATGAGTTATTTTTCTACGGTCATGGTCTCAACATTATAATAGTCTTCCAAATTTATTATGTTTTCGATCTCTTTTCGGATTGTGACATTCTCTTCTTTTGAGAGTTCTGTGAAATCACCGTTATCCCTTAGTTTCTTGAGCATTTGGCGCTGGGCATTATAGGACACCAGAAGCATTATTTGTGCATCTATACACATAGCATACCCCATTTCTTCAAGCTGATTTCTAGAGAACAAGGGACGGTCGTCTCGATTTCCTCGACTTTGCACGTAAACTAGCGGAATATTACAGAGGCGTGTAGCTGCGACAGCCTCCTTATTTGTTCTAGGGAATAGTAGTCCCATATCNGCGCCAACTTCGGCGGCAAGATTTATTCTTGACACGGCTTCTTCCAACCCAAGCTCGCGGCATGTATCGGTTCTAGCTATTATCAAAAAATCTGGGTCAAGCTCGTCGCGTGCTTTGCATGCAAATTTTATTTTATCCTTGAATTCAATTGGCGAGACCGCATGGACCATATTTTTATGGTAGTGGGCGCGTTTAGGAAAAAGCTGATCCTCGATATGAATGCCAGCTAAACCGCCATTTATGAACTCTTTAACTGTTCTCATAGTATGAAGCGGTTCACCAAAGCCTGCTCCTGCATCCGCTAGTACGGGTATATTTATCGACGAAGCCACTTCGGACCCTATCTTCACTTGTTCTGTTAAAGTCAATAATGGCTCTGTAATAGCTTTGGAAGCTCCGGAAACATACCCTCCAACATAACTGGCTTCAAAACCAGATTGCTCAACCAATCTCGCCCCTATTGGATCATAAACAGAGGGTAAATGGAGGAACGTCCTAGATTTTATCAATTCACGTAATCTCCTCGTACGTTCAAAAGACATTATATTCTCCATTCTGTGNCTTTTANTATGANAGAAATGTATTAGATGCCGAGGTAGAGCGAAAGAGTTATCAGTCGCACGGGAGCGATTTCAGCCTTGGATTTTTGAAAGCGCATAGTTGTACCCAGTGAATAAAAACGTTAATTTGCAGAATTTTTTATATTTTGTGCCTTTTCATTTAAGGTTGCTATTCAACTTCTTCTTCGGAGATACAAGAGCCGATGCGTGTGAACTTTTTGACTGATCCCTCGCAATACAGACATTGGAAATTAAATATTTCTGGCGAATGCGCTGAACTTATTTTAGATGTCGATGAAAATGGAGGTCTTTATGAAGGATATGAACTCAAATTGAACTCCTATGATTTAGGAGTTGATATTGAATTGAATGATGCAATTCAAAGATTACGTTTCGAAAATCCCAAAGTAAAAGTTGTTATACTTAAGTCAGGGAAAGATAAGGTATTCTGCGCCGGAGCTAATATTAAAATGTTAGGCAGGGCAAACCATGCAGATAAAGTTAACTTTTGCAAATTTACTAATGAGACTCGGGGGGCCATCGAAGATGCAAGCCAAAATTCAGGGCAAATTTACATTGCTGCGGTTGAAGGTGCTTGTGCAGGCGGTGGATACGAACTCGCGCTTGCGACAGAGCATATTATTTTAGTTGATGATGGTTCCTCGTCTGTTTCTTTGCCTGAGGTTGCATTACTTGCGGTTTTGCCGGGAACAGGTGGCATCACAAGAGTGACGGATAAACGCATGGTCAGGCGTGATCGTGCAGATATATTCTGTTCAACTGAAGCAGGTGCCAGAGGATCGCGGGCATTGGAATGGAATTTGGTAGATGATCTTGTCTCGCCAACTAAATTCAATGATCTTGTAAAACGCCGNGCCGATGAATTTGCGAGCCGTTCAGGCCGTCCTACTGATCAAGAGGGTATTAAACTTGGCCCCCTAGAAGTGAAACACGACGATAAGTCGTACCAATATTCTTCAGTAAGCGTTGATTTAAATCCTGAGTTGGGTATTGCGGAAATAACAATATTAGGACCAACTGATGATNTACCCAANGATATCAACCAAATGCTTCTCGAAGGGGACCGATTTTGGCCCCTGCGAGTTGCGAGGGAATTAGATGACGCAATTTTGCAGTTAAGGTTCAACGAGCTGGAAATTGGAGTAATCGTCTTTAAATCGATGGGCAGCTCAGCTGAAGTAGCAAAATATTGCAATTTCCTCCAAGAGAATAAAGATCACTGGCTTGCGAGAGAAATCGTTTTCTATTGGACCAGGGTATTAAAAAGAATAGACCTTACTTCGCGGTCTTTAATTTCATTGATCACACCTGACAGCTGTTTTGCTGGATTTCTAGCTGAAATAATTTTTGCTTCGGATAGATCTTTTATGTGTGAAGATGTTTTTGAGGAATTTGGCGACCTTGAGGCGTCAATTATTCTCACATCTTCCAACTTCGGTTCCCACCCAATGTGTAACAACCTTACTCGCCTTGCAACGCGGTTTATAGGTCAACCAGAAATGATAGAAGATATTGAGTTGAATGTAGGCAGGCCTATTTTGGCAGAGAAAGCCGATGCGCTTGGTTTGGTGTCTATGTCCTGCGATGATATCGATTGGGATGATGAAGTCCGCCTTTTTCTAGAAGAGCGAACGAGCTTTTCTCCGGATGCTCTAACCGCGATGGAAGCAAATACACGTTTTGCAGGGCCGGAAACAATGGAAACCAAAATTTTTGGCAGACTTTCTGCCTGGCAGAACTGGATTTTTCAGAGACCAAATGCTGTAGGCGGCGAAGGCGCGCTTAAATTATACGGCACTGGAAAAAGAGCTGATTTTGATAGGAAAAGAGTGTAGAAAAGTAAAATAAATATTTTAAATCATCCATTTATAAGGAACTCCATAATGCTGGATGCAAATGCTGTTGACTACGAGACGTCAATACCGAACAACGTTGGACTATCTAATGACAGACGTGTGCTCAAGGCTCTAGAGAAGTGGCATCCAGGTTACCTTGACTGGTGGAATGAAATGGGCCCAGAAGGTTTTCAAGAGTCACTCGTTTATCTACGAACCGCCGTGGGTGTCGAACCCGGCGGGTGGGCAAAATTTGATTATGTCCGAATGCCTGAATACCGCTGGGGCGTTCTATTAGCACCAAAAGAGGAAGACAGATTGATAGGCTTTGGTCAACATAAGGACCAGCCTGCTTGGCAAGAGGTTCCCGGCGAATATAGAGCAATTTTACAGCGACTTTGCGTTATTCAAGGTGATACTGAACCCGCATCTGTAGAACAGCAGAGGCATTTGGGTAAAACTGCACCTTCTCTCTATGATATGCGGAATCTATTTCAAGTAAATGTTGAAGAGGCACGACATTTATGGGCAATGGTTTATCTGTTGCAGAAATATTTTGGAAAAGAGGGCAGAGCGGAAGCAGAGGGTTTATTATTTCGGCGTTCTGGCGATGATGATAAACCGCGTATGTTAGGCGCTTTTAATGAAGCGACACCGGATTGGCTGAGCTTCTTTATGTTCACATACTTTACAGACCGTGATGGTAAGATGCAGCTCGAAAGCCTTGCTCAATCAGGTTTTGATCCATTAGCCAGGACAACCCGTTTTATGTTGACTGAAGAGGCTCACCATATGTTCGTAGGCGAGTCGGGAGTCAGCAGAGTAATACAGCGGACCTGTGATGCTATGAAGCAGGCGGGTATAGAAAATCCTTTTGACATAGATAAAATACGAGCTTTGGGAGTTATTGATTTGCCAACAATTCAGAAAAAAGCAAATCTTCACTATTCCTTGTCATTGGATTTGTTTGGTTCTGAAATTTCTACTAATGCTGCAACCGCGTTCAATAATAGCCTGAAAGGTCGTTACAAAGAGGATAAAATCGAAGATGATCATCAACTAATCAATGCTACTTATCCCGTCTTAAAGCCTGTTGACGGACAATTTGTACTTGTGGATGAGCCCGCGCTAACTGCATTAAATATGAGATTGAGGGACGATTATACGCGAGAAACTGATGGTGGTGTGAGTCGTTGGAACCGGCAAATGAATAAAAATGGAATAGATTTTGAATTCAAGCTGCCTAGTGTCAGCTTTAACCGCTCCATAGGATTGTTTTCAAATATACATACTACACCTGAAGGGGAGGCGTTGAACCAGGACGAGTTTCTTAGCAGGAAAGACGAGTGGTTGCCGTCCTCTGATGACGGCGCATTCGTTTCATCTTTAATGGAGCAAGTAACCGAACCAGGATCGTTCGCTGGATGGATATCGCCGCCGCGGATAGGAATAGACAATAAAACCGGGGATTTCGAATACGTAAGGCTTCAATAGTTAAGATGACTTAATTGAATTCTAACAATGGCTCAGGAAAAATAGGGGAACTTGAATAAAGATGGCGAGGGTTAATAGAAAACTAGCTACCATTTTGGCTACCGACTGCGTGGACTTCAGTAAGTTCATGGAAACACAGGAGGAACTTACGCTGGTTAATTTAAGCGCNTGCCGNGANATNATTGANCCNATNNTNGANGAGCANGGTGGNAGAATNTTNCATACGGCGGGNGACTCTGTTATTGCCGANTTTGGAAGTCCTGTTGAATGTGTTCACGCTGCNATGAAATTCCAGGAAGCTCTNGCCNCNAGAAATGAAACCNTTGAAGAAGGTCCAAAATTAGAATGGCGTGTCGGTATACACGTAGATGATGTTATTATAGAGGGTGATAATATATACGGAAGCGGCGTGAATATTGCTGCACGCTTGGAAGCGCAATGTGAACCTGGNAANGTTCTTTTATCTCGAATAGTTCAGGAGCAAGTCCAGAAAAGAGTGAATTTTGCCGTAAGNCCNGCGGGCACTCGTGCTTTGAAAAACATTTCAGAGGAATTTGAGGTTTTTTATATCACTAAGGGTATGGAGGAGAGTGTCGCAGATGGGGAAGCCCAGCCTGCCAAGGNGAAAGAAGCTCCTGATGAGAATTTGGAGGGCGTCAGTAAAAAACCGAGGCTNGCCGTCTTACCGTTCACAAACGACGGAAGGGACGAAGATAGCGGCTATCTAGCAGATGGAATAGTTGAGGATTTAATCACCGAATTTTCTATGATCCGGGAGTTTGAAATTGTATCGAGTAAAACCAGTTTTGATTTCAGAGATAATGANGANGATACNTCANCATTTGCAGCNNCNCATGATNTGGATTTCATTATTTCGGGAGGAATTAGGTCTTCTGGAAAACGCGTTAGAATATCGTTAGAATTGAGTGAAGTCGAGAGCGGTAAAGCCGTGTGGAGAGATAGGTATGACAGGGTAATAGAAGATATTTTCGATTTACAGGACGAAATAGTCCGCACTATTACAATATCTCTGTTGGGAGAAATAGAAATATCTAGTCTGCAGAGAGCTAAGCGTAAGGCCACAGAAAATATATCATCTTATGAATATTTATTGCGTGGTAAGGAAATGCACCACAGGTTCGATAAAGAAGCAAATGCGCAAGCTCTTGAGTTTTTTGATAAAGCTATTCAAGCAGACCCGTCAAATGCGCAAGCCCACGCTTGGAAAGCCTGTACTCTTGGACAGGGGGTTTATCGTGGTTTTTTAGAGGGGGACGCAAACGAGATTATCAATGAGGGCATAGAAAATATCTCCAGAGCCCTGGAGGTAAATGAGAATGATTTTGAATGTCATAGGATGCTTTCTGCCGTGTATTTAAGTCGGCACGAGTATCAGTTGGCCGAAGAGCACGGTCGAAGAGCTTATGATATGAACCCCAATGATCCAAGGGTTCTTGCTGGATACGGTGAGGTTTTGGCCAGAGTTGGAAAAGCAAATGAAGCAATAGAGTTGCTCGAAAAAGCGTTGTCTTTAGATCCTGTCCCGCAGGGACAAATTAATTCGGATAATCGATATACCGACTTAACACTTGCATATTTCTATGCCGGCGAGTTTGAAAAATGTATCGAAACGGGTAAAAAAGTTGAGCATATAAACTTTCAATCTTGGTTGTTAGTAAATTTTTCAAAGAAAAAGCTTGATAGTTTTGATAGAGAAGACATGTACTTAAAACAGGGGCTAGAGGAATTTAAAGAAGATAGCTGGGACCCAAAGGTCGATAGGCTGCATCTGCCTGATGAAAAAACTCAATCGGAACTGCTGAGCTTTCTAAACAACTTGTGAAGTATCTTTTTAACTGCGACTTTTTTTCAAATGAGTTCAAAACTAAGTTTAACTCACCCAATCCAATAGTTTATTATAGTTGCAAACACGATCTTTATTAAAAAAACACAAATTGAAAGAGGATGAGAATGCGGTTAGCCGGAAAAGTTGCTGTTATTACCGGCGCAGGTTCGGGGATAGCTGAAGCATCTGCTGAAGTCTTTGCTCGCGAGGGTGCCAGTGTTGTTATTGCCGAAATTGACGAAGTAAAAGGAGCAGCAACAGCAGATAAAATCGGCGAGCATGCTTTTTTTGTTCACACAGATGTCACAGAAGAGAATAGCGTCGAGCATTTAATGCAGCAGGCGATGAAAAAATTCGGACGTTTAGACATTTTATTTAGCTGTGCTGGAGGGTCAGTTGCCAATGACTCGGTTGTTACTGAAGTTGACTTGGAAGTCTGGCAAAAAACGATACCTCTAGATTTAATGGGTCCATTTTTGTGCGCGCGTTATGGAATACCTCATATGATAGCGAGTGGGGGAGGGAGCGTCATAAATGTTTCCTCAGTTGTTGCTCTAAGAGGAAACCATCCAGCTCATGTCTATTCAGCTGCGAAGGGCGGATTGATCTCCTTCACACGCAGTTTGGCCGGTGCCTATTCGTCAGAAGGTGTTAGGTCGAATGTTATTTGCCCGGGGATGATCGCGACGGATCGAATTAAAAACCGTTATAACAAAAAGCCAAAATCAAATCGACGTGCTGCAACCGTTTCAACATATGGCAGCTATCAATTTGGAGCAGGTGAGCCCATTGATATTGCTAATATTGCTCTCTTTCTTGCCTCTGACGAGTCTAGAATGATTAACGGTGCGACTATTCCGGCAGACGGGGGCATCTCTGCATACTGACTCTTTAATGGCTTCTCCCATGTAAGCAAGTGCACGTCTGCTAGCGCAAAGATTACTCCTCTAGAGTGCCATTTTCTAAAATGTTTTTATTAGATTGGAATTAACCGGTAATCGCTTATCAAGTATATCTTAGGAGTTGAAGTCAATTTTAAAAGTCATCTAAAGATGGCATGTTGTAACGATCTTCAGGTTTAAGCCAACCTTTAAAATTTGGTTTCCGTTTTTCGGCGAAAGCGGCACGAGATTCCATACGATCATTTAAGTCTCCATGCTGATGTAGAGCATCAGCAAGCAAATCTTGCTGTTTAGTCGTATTAGGCCGTATTTGGCGCATCATGTGCACAGTATTTACACGGGCTGCAGGAGGAAGCGTCAACAAATGCTCAGCCATTTCAAGTGCTGTAGGGATAAGTTTTTCAGGTTCAACAACCCTATTTAGAAATCCGAGTTCATAAAATCGCTGCGCCGTAAAACGGAACCCCAATGCCATCTCCATGGCGATAGGGTGTGGTAAATTAGCAATCCTTCCATGATTGTAACCTCCCAGTAGCCATCGTTTTGCTTCTGAGACTTCAAAGATAGCATTACTGGATGCTACTCTTAAATCCGTTCGTTCAACTAACATGAAGCCGCCACCCATGGCGAAACCATTAATTGCTCCGATTACTGGTTTTTCTAATTCCATGGACATGAATGGGTCCTCTATAGAGATTTCTTTTGCTCCTGGAGCTCCTTCTTCTAGTGACTCCTTCATGTCTTCGCCCGCACAAAATCCACGTCCTGTACCTGTGAAAATTGCTACTTCTAGATCAGGATCTTTGCGAAATGATACCCATTGTTCAGCCAGCGCTTCCATGAGTTCTCGGCCCATTGCATTCAACCTTTCGGGTCGGTTCATTCTTATAATGAATATTTGTCCGTGTCGCTCGGTTTCCACCACAGCCATATTTTCCTCCTCTATAAAGAATTTATTCACAATGGGTTCAAAATCTCATGTATTATAAAGGGAGGCTAGGTCATGTAAAAAAAAAAGTCATTGGATAAAAGAATGTCGCCTATCGAACTTGAGAATCTCCATAAGGATTTTGGCTTAAAAGTCACAGGAATTGAGCTGAATGACAGTCTCAGCCAGGATAAGATATTACAAATAAAAGAATGGATAGATGACTACTCGCTGGTAGTCTTTCCTAGGCAGCACCTAAATGATGAAGCGCATTTAGAATTTACTAGAAAACTTGGCGAGCCGGAACCTAATCACGTTTCGCTAGGACGAGACGGAGTAGTTAACTATTTCGGAACCATTGGTAACGTACAGCCAGACGGAACCGTAAATGGGAATAGTCACAAACAGACACGTTTTTTGACAGGAAATAATATGTGGCATTCCGACTCTTCTTTTCGCAAAGTGCCTAGTTTTGTATCGATTATGTCAGTATATGAAGTGCCGAAGCAAGGGGGTGAAACTGAATACGTAAGTGCTCGGGCTGCGTACTCAAGACTTTCTGATGAAACGCGTAAGTTGATAGAACCTTTGGAGGTTATTCATGATTATGTTTTCTCTAGATCAAAAGTCGCAGAAGTAGATCCTGCTCACGCGGCCTCACTACCTCCTATTAATCAAAAACTCGTTCGAAAAAATCCAAATAATAATTTAAAGAACTACTACGTAGGGTCACATGCGCGGTCTATAGCAGGTTGGACTGAAAAAGCAGGACGGGAACTCCTTGATGACCTTCTAGCAAAAGCCACCAAATCAGAGCATATTTACACTCAAAATTGGCGCTCTGGCGATTTAGTGATTTGGGATAATAGGTGTCTACTTCACAGGGGCACAGGTTACGACGCGGATAAATATCGAAGGCTGATGCGCCAGACTAGAGTTTGCGGCTCTGGCCCTACGTTAGCTGAGTAGAGCAGCCCCACTTCAAACTGCTTTATTCAGGCGCCACCATGTAAGTATCACGGGTAACATTATCCATATTAATTCCTTCTACGCGAATCAACTTTGTTGTGTCTTTTCGGTAAGGTGAATGCAATTCTCCAATTTGATATGCGTAGGCCATGCCGGGTTCTAACGTATATGTTTTGACTTTCTCAACTAATCCGGGTTCATCAGGCGTCGGCTTTTTAAGGCATTTCCAGTCGGTCATTTCTGTTTTACCAGCAGCTTGACCGTAGACAGCCCAGCTAGGGCCATGATCGTGTGGTGGGCTGCCTCGCTCGCCAGTGTATACGTGAGCTAGAATACAAAACCCAAGGTTAGGGTCTTCGTACAACACTTTTCGCGGTTCGTTGTTATCTGGTCCCAAATGTTGAGAGACAAAGTCGTGATCGTTGCATGCTTTTGACACTGCCTGTCTCACCTGTTCCAAGCCATCAGGTCCTGGATCTGCTTCTAAAGCTTCGCGACAGTCGTCAGCAAATTGGTTTAACGTATAGCTCATTTAAGTTCTCCCCCATACTTCAATTTATTTTGGGTGTTTTTCTGTAACTTGCATTATGTATTCATTGGGTCAATTATACAAAAAAAATTTAAAAGTTTACTGTTTTTTTGGATGATCGTTTCTTTTTCTTCCTTTTCTTTTTGATGCTCTTCTCCTGTCTTTTAGTGGTAATTGCCTGAGGCCTTTCACCTTCAAGAATTTCTATTTTTGTTTTTATAAGATTTTCTATTTTTGTGAAGTGAGGGATTTCGCTTTGGTCGCATAGGGACAGTGCAAATCCTGAGGCACCAGCTCTTGCCGTTCTACCGATCCGGTGAACATAATCCTCTGGAACCATAGGCAACTCGTAGTTGATGACATGTGTAACGTCATCCACGTCTATTCCACGTGATGCGATGTCGGTTGCAACTAAAATAGCTACATCTCCCGACTTAAATAATTCTAAGGCTCGTTGTCGAGCTGACTGCGATTTGTCTCCGTGTAGGGACTCGCTTTTTATTCCTGACTTTGTGAGTTGTTCCGCGAGTCTGGCTGCTTTGTGTTTGGTTCGTGTAAATACTATTACGCGATCGAAGGCTGGGTCCTGTAGAATTCTGACTAGACAACTTCTTTTCTTCTCGCGATCTATAAACATGACCTTTTGTTCCACTGTTTTAACAGGGGTAGCTGTAGGGGCAACAGATACTTTTTTAGGGTTGTGTAAAATTTTATTAGCCAAGCGGATAACTGGTTGTGGCATCGTTGCGGAAAATAGTAATGTCTGCCGTCGAGAGGGTAGTAAAGACGTGATTTTTTGAACGTCATGTATAAACCCCATGTCTAGCATCCTGTCGGCTTCATCAAGAACAAAATGAGTAACAAAATCCAGTCTTATATGTTTTTGATTAAAAAGATCTAACAAGCGTCCCGGTGTAGCGACCAGGATGTCTACGCCGCGTCGCATTGACCTGACTTGTGTGTTCTGGCCAACGCCGCCAAAAACAGCAGTGTGCCGTAGCGGCATATCCCGTCCATATACCTTGAGTGCAACTCCGATTTGTATCGTTAATTCACGTGTAGGCGCGAGTATTAGCGCCCGACTGGACTTTGCTGCAGGCCTTCTCTTTTCCATGCTAAGGTGATGAAGAATAGGCAGGCCGAATGCGGCGGTTTTACCAGTCCCAGTTTGAGCAATTCCCAATAGATCGCTTCCTTCGAGCAGTAATGGTATAGCCTGTTCTTGTATCGGAGTAGGGTGCTCGTATTTTTGTTCTTTTAATGTTTGAACAATGCGGTCAGCGAGTCCAAGCCTATCAAAACTGGTTCTATGCACTGTCACGCTTTCTAAAAAGTTTGATGTTTTTGTTTATTATCTCCCAAGACCATTTTTAGGAGACCAATTCACATTTGTGTTAAGGGAAATCCGTTTTTTAGCGAAAAGTGATGCTATAGATAAAACCCCTTTGAAGGCATAGGTACATAACACATGTCAGTTACACATAGTCAAATCAAAATAGTTGTATAGAGTTGAAAAAAGCATGATGCTGCGGGATGGATTGATAAAATATTTGGAGATCTGTGTTTCCTAATTACTCTGGTTATTAAACTGCTCGTTTAGTATATTTTTATATGAAGTTCTTAGTGGCACTCCAATAAAGATATAAAATAATTCGAAATTTTAATTTTGAATATCGAGATTTTCAGGGAATTAGGCGGAGGAATATTGTTTTGGATGAAAAAAATAACTTAAGGGCCAACGGTGACCGATTGTGGGATGCTCTCATGGAGATGGCAAAAATCGGCCCCGGTGTGGCTGGTGGAAATAATAGGCAGGCATTAACTGATGAAGACTCGGATGCGCGGCACTTGTTCAAGCGTTGGTGTGAAGAGGCTAAGATGACCGTTTCTGTAGATAAAATGGGAACTATGTTTGCAACAAGGCAAGGTACTGATCCTGACGCTTTACCTGTGTATGTGGGAAGTCATTTGGATACCCAGCCAACCGGCGGAAAATATGATGGTATTTTGGGCGTCCTAGCGGGCTTAGAAATTGTTCGAACCTTAAATGAGACTGGCATTAAAACAAAACACCCGATCGTTGTTGTGAATTTCACAAATGAGGAAGGAACGCGTTTTCCTCCTGCTATGGTTGCTTCGGGAGTTTTTTCGGGAGTCCACACGTTGGACTGGGCTTATTCTCGAAAAGATGCGGATGGGAAAACATTTGGCGAGGAGTTAGAGCGTATAGGTTGGATAGGGGAAGAAGACGTAGGCTCTCGTAAAATGCGCGCCTTTTTTGAACTCCATATTGAACAGGGGCCNATTTTGGAAAAAGAAAATAAACAAATAGGAATTGTTACCCATGGNCAGGGACTTAGTTGGCTTCAACTAACATTAACGGGTAAAGAGAGTCATACAGGGTCTACACCCATGCCTATGCGAGTAAATGCCGGGCTAGGGATGGCTCAAATAACCCAGTTGGTTCATGATATTGCAATCGCTAATGCGCCGCTCGCTGTCGGCGCGGTTGGGCATTGCGACATATTTCCAAACTCACGCAATATTATCCCTGGGAAGGCTGTATTTACTGTGGATTTCAGGCATCCAGAGAAAAGTACTTTGGAAGCGATGAAAGCGCAATTAAAGGCAGGTGCCAAAGAAATCGCAAAGAATATTGGATTAGAAATTGAAATCGAAAGTGTTGGAGGCTTTGATCCTGTTACCTTCGACAGTGGCTGTGTAGAGAGTATAAGAAATGCTGCGGACAAATTGGGATACTCCCACCGAGATCTTGTTTCGGGTGCAGGACATGACGCTTGTTGGATAAATCGCGTTGCGCCAACGGCTATGGTCATGTGCCCATGCGTAGATGGTTTGTCTCACAACGAAGCAGAAGAAATTTATCCTGAGTGGGCAACAGCCGGGGCAAATGTTTTATTTCACGCAGTTGTCGAGACGGCTAAAATTACTGATTAGAAAAGAAAGGCGGGCTTAGGCTGCTTTTCCATTTTTTTGAAAGAGTACGACATTCTTTGAAGGGAAATATGGTTCCCAATTCCATCGTTTCCCTATTACCTTAAATGTCTCTTGCCTATAAAAAATAACGTGCGTTGGATCGCGCCGATAATGCCAGTTTTTGAATTGAGTATCCTCTGTTTGAAAATTCGTCATTATGCCAATCCAGCCGTTATCCACTAGTAAACGATCAAACTTTTGAAATTCAATCGCTGGTTCATGAAAATGCTCTGCTGCCTCTGAACACACAATAAAATCGTAAGTTTGTTTTAATGATTTTTTGCAGGGGAAAAAAAAGGGATCATATAAGTTCATTTGATGGCCGTTCTGTTTCAGAATGACGCTCAACGCTGGATCGGGTCCACTGCCAAAATCCAAGCCTCTGCTATTGGACGTTAGCTTGTTCAAAATAGGATTTGCCAATTGGGATACAAACTTTTGGTATCCTGGATCGCTCGAGATATTTCGATGTGTTTGATAATATTTAAATTCCTCATCACTTGAAAGCCAGTGTTGCTGGCTCAAAATACGCACCTTGCAAACAACGCATGTCCAATAATATTTGCAGTCAATCTTCATAAATGGTTGAAGTTCTTTCGAACCGCAAACAAAGCAGGTTTTTGGAGGGGAGCCGTGTTTATAGAAATCATCGTCAGTCAAGACAATTTGGTCCATAGTTTTTCAGAAGCGACAAAACTAGTTATACCTAAAATAAAGTCGTATGTTAGATTAGCTGCGCTGCAACGTAAATAATTAAGGAATATTAGGTTAGTACTTTAGCGGAATTTAATATGGCTGATAAGCAAACTCCCGGAATTTATCATCGCAGGATTGGCGATATCCTTGTTACTGCCATCTCAGACGGTTTTATCGATGCACCGTACGGTGTCCTTCAAAACATTGGTGAAGAGGAGGCTGAACAGATACTCGAAGCAAGTTTTCAAATTGTTCCGCCAAGAATATCAGTCAATTGTTATGTAGTTCGGAGTGCTGGCAAGATTGCTATTATTGATACAGGCTCTGGAGATACAATGGGGCCAACACTTGGACAAATGCCGTCTTTTTTAGAATTAATTAACATAAAACCAAAAGATATCGACTCTGTTCTTTTGACACATATGCACCCCGATCATTCAAACGGGTTACTAGATTCTAAAGGGAATATATTTTTTGAAAATGCCGAAATTATCGTCTCGGAACGTGATGTGGCGCACTGGCACAATGATTCAGCTATGGCAAAGGCTAATGATAGTCAGCGGGAGCGTTATTTCAAAGAAGCGAGGAGACAAATTGCACCATATATGCAAAGAAGGAAAAACGCTTTAGGTGAGGTGGTGCCAGGCGTGCACGCTGTAGACCTTTCGGGACATACGCCCGGGCACACAGGTTATATAATAGAGTCTGGCCAACACTCACTTTTAGTATGGGGGGACATTTGTCATGTACCGGACATTCAAATAAGGAAACCAGAAGTTACTATGGTTTTTGATACGGACCCTGAAGCTGCGATATTGGCGCGCCGCCGCACTTTTGACATGGTGTCTAACGACAGAGTGTTAGTGGCAGGCATGCACCTGCACTTCCCTGGTTTCTGCTACGTGACACGAGAAAACTCATCATACCATATTTTACCCGAAAGCTGGAACTTTGAGATCTAAATGGCATTGTGAAATCAACTCTAGTTAATTAAGAGGTCTTGGACCAAGAGTCTGCGGGGCCGCTCTCATAATTAAGCATTTCATCAGTACTGAATATAAGGCCAGCCGCGTTGAAACCGCCATCAACGTTGAGAGTAGTTCCATGAATAAATTTTGCTTCTTCTGATGCAAGAAACGTCGCAGCCGCGGTAATTGCATCCGTATTTCCATAGGTTCTAGCAGGGATCCTGTCGAGATAAGCCTTTTTTTGCTCTGGCCCATGATTAGTTAATGGAGTTTGTATAGGGCCAGGAGCGATAGCATTAACCGCAATTCCGAGCGGCGCAAGTTCTACTGACATAACTCTTGTAAGCTGCATTAGGCCTGCTTTAGAAGCGCCATAAGCTGCTCTGCCGGTGCCTCCTCGTTGACCAGAGATAGAACCAATATTTATGATCTTCCCGCTGCGTTTTTTAATCATTTCTCGAGCTGCCGCCTGCGCAGTAAGAAAGCTGCCCGTTAAATTAATCCCAATAACACGGTTCCAATCTTCCAGAGTAGTGTCCACAAACAAACGATGAAAGCCGACGCCAGCGTTATTTACTAAAATATCTATCGACCCAAATTTTTCGACAGTCGCCTTAACTTGGTTTTTACAATCTGAAGGGCTCGATACGTCTGCTTTTATCGCCAGAGCACTTCCACTGTTNGCTAAAATAGTGTTTGCTGTATTCTCTGCTCCCTCGAGATTTTTATCCGCGCAAACAACCTTGGCGCCGATATTTGCAAAACCAATAGCTATCGCCTCACCAATTCCACTTCCTGCCCCTGTGACCAATGCCACCTGATTATCTAGTTTCGTCATATTTCGCTTCCGGTTTTATTTCTGTGNAACAGGACTTACTTCTCTTTTATCGNAATTCCGAGCATGCGCATTGAATACGTTCGCANGCTTCNGTCAGTTCGTCTACGCTGGATGCGTAAGAGATCCTGAAATATGGTGAGACTCCATAGGCTCCTCCATGAACTGTGGCTACATTATGATACTCAAGAAGAAACTCGACGAAATCTTGGTCTGTNTCTAATCTTTTCCCCTGTGGTGTTGTTTTANCAATAANCCNCTCGCAGGAAGGATACACATAAAAAGCTCCATTGGGGATTGGGCAATTTAAACCATTGGACTGATTTATCATAGAAACCACTAAATCTCGCCGCTNTTGAAAAGATTTTGATCTTGAAACGATAAAGTCTTGTGGACCTGTTAAAGCAGCGATAGCGGCAGCCTGACTAACAGATGATGCACCCGAAGTGACGAGTGATTGTAATTTTGTCATTTCTTTAACCATAGAGGCTGGAGCTGCGGCATACCCGACCCTCCACCCAGTCATTGCATANGATTTTGAGACGCCATTTGCTATCACCGTACGATCCTTTAATTCGGGCGCAACATTGACAATTGTCTTAAATCGAAGATTATCAAAGATGATATGTTCGTAAATATCGTCAGTTAGNATTTTTACTTGGGGAAATTTCATTAGAACGTCGGCTAATGCTTTTAGCTCCTTCTCTTCGTAAACAGCCCCTGTTGGGTTGTTGGGTGAATTAAGCAGTAGCCATTGTGTTCTATCAGTGATTGCTGCTTCTAGCTGGTCAGCTCCTAGCTTAAAACCGTGTTCTTCCGTGCAGGGGACAATTACGGGTATACCCTCTGAAAATTTTATCATATCCATATAAGCAACGTAGAATGGTGCTGGNATNATAACTTCCCCGCCCGCTTCTGTTCCNGCTGCGAACGCGTTATAGATNACCTGNTTAGANCCGTTGCCTATGATTATTTCGTCACGCCCATATTTTAGATTGTTTTCGCGTTCAAACTTTTCGACGACTACATCCTTTAAGTCATTGCTTCCGCTTATAGTTGTNTATTTTGTCTCACCTCGATTAGCCGCNTGCATTGCAGCTTCAATAATATGAGGCGGTGTGGGAAAGTCAGGTTGCCCGGAGCTAAGGGCAATAACATCCTTTCCGTCTAGTTTCATTTCTCTTGCTTTCTGCGACATCATGGCACTGGCGGATGTTTCTATCCTATTCATACGGCTCGCGAATTGCATTTTATAATTCCGATTAAAGGCTAAAGTCATTTTTATAATTATTAAAAGGCTAGCATAGTTTAGAATTTAGAGCACTAATAGGGACCCGAAAAAATCACCAAGNTGGCATTTCTTGAAAATCATTTAGAAAAGTTGTNCCGATAAACTGATTTGTAAGATTAACTTTTTAAAAACAGCTTGTTTGTTCAGATAGAGAATTAAATNGAAATCATTGATGGCATTTAACTTGAGGGTTCCTCCCATCCTGGTTTTAAGTCTCCCTTTGCCATATCTAAACTGTAATCATTAATCATCTCGGCAGTTCCAGCCTTAAGAAAATCTAGGTGTGTTTCCGTATCGGCAATAAAATAGGTATAAGCCTCACATATGTCATTATCTAGTAATACAGTAATTTTTTTTCTTAAATAAATATTTTCTTCCATATTTGGGCCCACATAGCCTTCTAATTTATCAAGTTTCTCGAGATCCTCTATCTTGATTTTATAGAGTTCTCCTCTAATTCTATGACCTTTTCCACGAATATCGAGAAGGGCTGCCATCCTATGAAGATAAGGACAATGGGGATTAGTACAGCTTGGCTCAAAGGGAACTACAAGCGGAAACGACTGTCGCGTTTTCGCATCGCCTATGAAGTCACTCAAGATATCCGCATGATCCTCAAAATTTGGGAAGCCTTTTTTCAGGCTGCCGTATGTAAAATAAAGGACATCGTGTGTGTCCTCAAAACGGCCGTATTGTTCACCATCTGCTGTTGAAGCTGGTTTCATGTTATTTTGCTGTGCGTATTGTTGAAGTCGCTTCTTTATTTCCTCGGAGATATCTGCGTTTTCCATAAATTTGAGACTATAAGATACTTCGGCGCCCGCTGCTAAGAGGATATTTACAGCATCCAAAGAACCGCTGCTCATGGCAACATGGAGTGGCGAGAAGTAGTGGTCATTTCTTAAATTTATATTGATCCCCCTTTTTATAAGTTCTTTCATTGGTTCTATGGCAGCTTTTCCCCGCTCTATGCCGGTTTCAGTAACTTTTCCCTCTCCGCCAGCTGCGTAATGCAATAATGAGTCGGCGTTCTCATCGTCCAATATGTTTACACCAACAACGTCCTCGTCAATTGCTCGGTATATTTTGCGCCAATTAAGGGGGTCCTCCGAATCAGCTGCAGCCTTGCCCCAACGCATTACCGTTTTAGCTTGATCATCCATAGCCGAAAATGCTGTTTCTAGCGCATGAATAATTTCATCAACGCTCGCCATCATACCGGTTCCCATTCGTCCATTTGAAAGAATTCCTGAACGTGGACCCTCTATAGCCGCGCCGAGCCTTCTCAAAGAGGTAACATTATTTTGCGTTGTAATATTATTCCACATGTTGGTATTACAGGCAGGGCATAAAATCACAGGTTTGCGTTGGTACTGCCATGCGACAAATACAGAACTTAGAAGGTTGTCTGCAACGCCGTTCGCTATTTTGCCCATAGAGTTGCAGGAAATAGGTGCAACTACGACACAATCTGCCCAATCACAAAGTGCTAAATGCGCTGCGCGAACGGGCATCCCAAATTCCGTATAACGGAAATTCCATTCATCATCATCTCTGTAAATATCGCTTGGTTTTATTTTTGAGAGGATCCTCTCCATGCCAATATCTCTAAAAAATGTTTCAGAAGAGTTGGTTGGAACAAGTTTGACATTGTGGCCGGCATCGACTAGGCGTTCAACTAAATCAGGAATTTTATCCGCGGCGGAAGATCCGCAGCAGCATAAAAGCACGTTGTGTTTTCCGTCTCTCGGCTCAACCAGCCCGCCTTTTGGATAACTATAAATGTTATTATCGAGACTTGGCGTTTCGTTTCTCAATAAAACAGGAAGACCCTCAGCATCTACGAGCGTTTGAAATTGACCGTTTCGAACCATCGTTACAATGTCATCGACTTCACCGAGGCACTGACCCTTGAAGTATAAATATGGCGTCCGTTCTTTACCGCTGTGAATGGCTAGTTTTTTCTTGAGGTTAAGCGTGTACATATCAAAGCCACTTACGTCTACAAGACGTATTTCGGTGATACCAATATTACTCATGACGCTCTTTAGCATATAGGACCAAGGGTCATCGTCATTATAAAATAAGACTATTTTGTTTTGACTGATGATATTGTTGAATTCGAGCGGGTTCTCAGCCGGGTTCGCCTTTTCTAAAAGCAAGAGCCCAAGAGTTTCTGCTTCTTTTATTCCTCTGAAAACTTTTGTTCTTGGAGCCCGCCAAATTTGTGAAGATGCCACGCTCATATCGGCCAGGATCACAACATCGTTTTCATAGGAGTAGTCTATACATGCGACCCAAAATTCTTTAAGGGGCGCTGTCTCTCTATAAAGACTGTTTAGTTCCCCAATGGCCGTGTAGCCCAGTACTTCATTATAATCAATATTAACTAAAAAGTGTGAATTTGGATTATTGGCTATCTTCAATAGCTGCTTTTTGAACCAGCTATCCTTCGTNTCGTCTTNGGCTCCATCAAAACACAAATAAGANCACTCTACTTCTGAAAANTCNAGATGTGTTAAATATTCGTTTGCAATTTCTGATAGTTGTTTCGCNGTTGTTTCAATCGAAAGAGCNTTCGTGTAGGAAATATTNGCTGCAGCTAGAATTTCATCGACANCCACAGCATGCCTGTCTAAAAAACTTAATCCCATGGAAAGAACATAGAGGCTGTTCATATTTAAACTGGCTCGGCCAAAAATATGTTGTCTTTTTTCCGGTGTGAGATCCATGTACTGCGTGCAGTTTACGGGGTAACAATCGCTTTTTGCTAGTGCGTCGAGCCGATTTTCGACAGCAGATTTACGAATGAACCTGATGAGGCCGCGAGCGCGATGCGCGCTAGAATCGTGATCGGTCATTGCACCATATAATCGATCGACTGAGGTGACCCAGATTTTGCCGTATTTCTCTGGATGAACATCCATCATGTGGACTAGTCCTGTTTTCTTATTACATTTTGCTATCAAAGCAAAATGTCCGCCTTTCAACTTAGGATTGCCATGAGCCAATCCGACGCCAAAATTTGCCACAAGAATGTCATTACACCCTCCGACGGCATCTGATTCGGTTATAGCATTCAAAAGGTCCTGTTTATTAATTACGTCCTGGTCAAAGTAATACAGTTCCACGCCTATTTCGTCCCTCAAGCCTTCCGCAAATATATGACTTGAAGCGACATCATATAACTCACCGATTGTCATTCCCTCGTTCACCACATAGGACACGGGAAGAGCGCAACTCTTGAAAATATCATCGACTTCTGTGGGGAAACCAAGCGCTGTTAGACTTAGGGCCGCCGCAGTGATATTGCAGCTGTTTATCGGCTGCTGAAATTCGTGTTGGTAGATATTTACAAGATCTCCAAAGAAAACTGACAGGCATCGTTTTCTGATTTCGTCTGTAAGCGTATCCCATGTTTCCCTCGACAAAAAAACCAACTCAGTATCCTTCAAAGCGATGGCAGTCACTTCTAGGTTTAATTCGTCGAGTAGAAGATATTCCTCATAAAAATAATCTAATGGGGAGGCCGTGGCTAACTCCTCATCGTTTAATTTTAGGCTGACCTCCCCTGAGATCACTAAATAGAGCCCTCTTGCTGAAATCTTGTCGCCTGCCATTGCTGTAAACGGGCTGAACAGTGTTCGGAAATCGTCTTCTCCGGTATCTTGAGTGATTTCTGGTATGGCCCTTACGACCATCTGCCAGTGCCCGTTTGTTATTGGATATTGTTCCTCTGTAGACATTTTATAATAATTCCCCCAAAGAATGGCGTGGCTGATTGCTTTGTTTATACTAACAAAACTGCACAACAGCATCCTCGTTCATAAGCATTGTAAAACCGGCCATTTTCATTTTTTTATTATCGTTCATTAAGATGTTTAAAATCGTGATATCTCTCTTTAAAGAGCGGGCTGTTTTTTTAGTGTTCAAGAACTAGTCCCTCCAAAGATACCATTATGTAAAACTCTTATATTTTATTAGGATGCAATAAGCGGCTCCCCGTAAGAGTTAACTAAAATAATCTGCGTGATGCAAGGTCTGCTCCATCTCGCATGGCTTTAAGCTTAGCCCAAACAATATCCTGTGTTACCCGCCCCATTCCCGCCGCGGTATCAAATCCGCAGTCGGTTCCAGCTTGGATTTTTTTTGGATCGCCAACAGCTTCTGCAGCACGCTCCAACCGTTGTGCAATTACTTCTGGGTGTTCTATGAAGTTGGTCAGCGTGTCTATAACACCAGCAATTAAATATTGTTCGGGCTTGAGAGGTATTTTTTTTAGCACTTCGATTTCATGCTGATGTCTCGGATTAGCAAATGGGAACATAAAACCTCCAACATTTGCCTCGGTGATAATAGGTAGAACCTCTTTTAAGGGCACATCGAGATGATGAGGGCCTTCGTAATTTCCCCAGCACACATGGAGCCGGATTCTCTCACGGGGCAGGTTTCTAATAGCTATATTTATACGACTGATTACTCCTTCTGCAAACTCCAGGAAGTCTGACAGTGGGCGATCGGCGAAAGTTAGATGACGTTCCATGGCTAGATCTGGCGCATCGATCTGAAGAATTAGGCCATTGTTTACTGCGGCCTCATATTCTACCGCTACCGCCTCTCCGAGCGCATCTAGATATTCTCCGTGGGTTGGATAAGCTCGGTTATGCATGGCCGCTGCAAGCATGCCGGGTGAGGGAGCCGTCATGAAGGCGTGATTGCACTCGGGCCAGGTGCCTCTAAGTATTTTCTTAAAAGTATTAATTTCTGCAATATTTTCTTCTGGCGCTACGTAAGTTATTTTTTCTTGTGCAACAGGAGGTTCTCTATTGCTGACCATCGTTTTGGCAGCAAAGTTTGTTTGGCTGAAATGCGCGAAATCTGGAAAGTCCAGCAAGTCTCCCCAAGGTTTTCGTTTTCCCTTTCCACCGAAACCTTTTATCCGGCGCTGAATGTAGAGAAAGAACGCCTCTCTTCCCTGTTCTCCATTGTTAGGGATATCAATTCCGGCATTCTTTTGTTGAGAAATTACCCATTTAGTGGCCTCATGGGCTTCTTGAGACAAGAATTCTTCGTCTATTTGTTGACCTGCAACCCTATCTGCATAGAGTTTAGTGAGGCGTTTCGGACGCGGAAGACTGCCAGCGTGTGTAGTTAAAATTTTTTGTTCAGAAGCCATGCATTTTCTCCAATGCATAATAAAAGGATATTATTATCTTCATATCTTAGGTGAACTATAATCTATCGATTGAACAGAGGAAAATTAATCGCTCGATTCGCTTATCTTTGTTTTATTAGCTAAACTTTATAAAGAATTTTTGCATGACTCAGAAAGATTAAACTATGAGTATTAAAAAAGTTTTGATTACCGGTGCTGGCGGCCTAATGGGAGGATACGTAATCGATAAATTGATTGGTCATTATGATCTTCACGGTATCGATATTTTGCCGGATAAAAAAGGTCTTCCGCATACGCAAGATACAATTTTAAATTACGAGGCTGTTCAGGCAGCCTGCGAAGGAATGGACGCTGTGGTTCAGATAGCAGCGGTTCCAAATATATGGAGCGGATCTCACGAAGAAATCATCCACACAAATGTAACTGGAACTTGGAATGTCCTGAAAGCTGCTGAGGAGGCAGGGGTGAAGAGG
>NZVJ01000023.1 GCA_002701455.1 Rhodospirillaceae bacterium | reverse complement strand
TTTCCAATTCTTTGTAGTGATTGAGTGCCCAATGGACGCTCGGAAAGGCTAGCTCTATCCAGGGTATATCATCCCATGAAAAAAAACGCACCTCCTGAGACTCGGGCCCGGCATTTACCTTGTTGTCAATCAATTTTGCTCTATAAATGAGGTGTACTTGGCTTAGCCTGGCTATATTATAAATACCAATTAACTCGTTCACCTCTATATTCGCTCCCGCCTCCTCCCAAGCTTCTCGTTTAGCGCCTTCTAGACTAGTTTCACCCTCCTCCATAAAACCAGCAGGCATAGTCCAAAAACCGATTCTGGGTTCGATAGCTCGTTTACAAAGTAAAAATTTATTACCCCAGGTGCAGACAGCGCCAACGATGACTTTTGGGTTTATATAATTGATAAAACCACACTCATTACATGTAAGCCGCTCAATAGTGTCGTCTGGTGGGACCTTAAGATGGATTGGTCCGGCTTTTCCTTGTTCGTAGGAGTTGGAAGTCATTAGTTGCCTAGGGGCTAATAATAAAATTTGAGCTTACTATGACGTTGTGGTCAACTGAGATTAAATACCACAAATTTATACTAGAATGTCTAAATTATTGCCACGCTCCGATGCCCTAGATCTCATCTGTCTCTGAACCCGTTTAACATCAGCGTCACGGCGCTGTTCTTGAGCTTCGGCTTCTAGGTTTTCATCTAACTGCGACACATCATCCGTTGAAGAAGTTCGCACACCAACATTTCTTGATTGCTCAGGGCGACCTGGTGTGACTAGTCCTGGCAGGGACGCATTGGCAGGCGCTATGGGTGGTGTTACTTGAGCCATAAATTCTCCTCAATCGTGAGGGTAGATAGTTGAGTGTAAAAAGTCAATATAAAGGGATTTTGAAGAAATTTAGGATTTCAAAGCGGCGACGCCTGGTAATTCCTTGCCTTCAAGCCACTCGAGAAAAGCCCCTCCGGCGGTAGACACATAATTGAATTTTTCAACTGCACCGGATTGGTTTAGGGCAGCTATAGTGTCTCCTCCCCCCGCGATCGAAAGCAACTCACCTTTTTGACTCAGTTTGCCTACTAAATTTGCCATCGCATTCGTTGCGGTATTAAAAGGCGGAAATTCAAATGCGCCTAGTGGCCCATTCCAAATAATGGTTTTGCTGGCTTTTACATGACGTGCAAACATTGGGATAGAATTTGGGCCAGCATCCAAAATCATGGCGTCTCCTGGTATAGTATTTAATGCAACAGCCTCATAATCTGCGCCAACTTCCAATTTCTTTCCAACTAGGGCATCATTTTGGAGTATTATTTCGCACGAATTGTTCTTAGCTAATTTTTCGATCTCTCTTACTAAATCGGTTAAATCTCTCTCTGCCAAAGAATTACCAATAGAAAAACCTTTAGCAAAAAGAAAAGTGTTTGCCATACCCCCTCCAATGATCAGTTTATCTACGAGTTGAACTATGTTTTTCAATAAGTCTAATTTGGTTGAGATCTTTGCGCCTCCAACAATTGCGGTAAGTGGTCTATTTGGATCGTCCAAAGAATTAGACAAAGCTTTTAACTCTTCATCCATAAGAGGACCAGCGAAGCTGGGGAGGAGTTTTGCAACTCCCGTAGTAGACGCATGAGCTCTATGAGATACTGAGAAGGCATCGTTAACAAAACAATCACCCAAAAGAGAGAGGTTTTTTGCAAAATGAGGGTCGTTTTGCTCCTCGCCGGCATGAAATCTGAGGTTTTCCAAAAGACAGATTTCACCGTTTTTCATCTCGCTCACCGCTTCTAATGCTTTTGATCCAATTAAATGTGGAATGAATTTTACTGTAAAACCTTGGAGAGCGTAGCTGAGACTTTTAAAAAGTTGTTTCATTGACATTTCTTCAATAATTCTTCCTTTGGGGCGCCCAAAATGGGAAATTATAATAACTTTTGCCCCTTGGGACGCGAGTTTTAAAATCGTGGGTATGGCTTTTGTGAGACGCGTAGCGTCTGAAATGGTTCCATTTTGAATAGGGAGGTTAAGATCAAGCCTTAATAGTACTCTGTTGTTAGAGAAGTTGTGATCATTCAGTGTCCTGTATTGGGCCATCCTTTTTTACCCTGCTGTAAATTGCTCTACGTAATTATTTAGCGTTTTATATGACAGTTTAAACTATAAAGATGTTTAAAAACTCGGTTTCACCGTCGTACAGTTAGTGAGATTCTTCTGCCCATGACGTTAGCTCCTTCATAAAGGACACGCATTGCGCCATCTGATCGATTTCTATGAATTCGTCCGGCTGATGTGCTTGTTGGATTGAGCCGGGGCCAAAAATAACACCGGGTATTCCAGCTTGCTGGAAAAGGCCTGCCTCCGTGCCAAAAGCAACTGTTCCGGACTCATTTAATCCTGTCAAATGGCGGATAAGGTGCTCCGCAGCCGACTCGTGATCTGGGATGAGAGGGGGTGTCTCATTTCTAAGTTCGGTTGTAACACCGGCATCTTTGGACACGAGTTTCAATTTAGGCTCTATATTTTCATCGATAAAACTTTTGATTTTATTTTCTAATTCAAGCGGGTTTTCGTCTGGTAGGCCTCTGTACCCCCAGTTAAAGTGAGTATATTCAGGAATGATATTATTTGCAGTCCCACCTTCAATTACGCCCAGATCGAAAGTTGTATACGGAGGGTCGAACAAGCTATTTTCATCGGCATTCTTAATTAGTTCTTCCTGAAGACTTTCAATATAATTAACGATTCGCGCAGCGGCCATTATAGAGTTTGCGCCCCTGTGAGGTTCGCTTGAATGTCCAGGGACTCCTCTGACAGTTGTTCGGAATGACCTCCCCCCCTTGTTTCCGCCAACAATTTTCATCGATGTAGGTTCACCAACTATAACTGCACGGGGAAGTGGGAGGTTTTCAACGACATCCTTAATGAGGTGCCGAACACCAATACATCCAACTTCTTCGTCAAATGAGAAGGCAAAGTGTATTGGTATTTTAAGGTCCCGTTTCTTCATTTCGGGAGCCATGGCTAGCGCTATAGCGCAAAAACCCTTCATATCTGATGTGCCTCGTCCAAAAAGTTTTCCTGACTCCTCAGACATTTTAAAAGGGGCTTTAGTCCAATCTTGCCCGTCTATTGGTACGACATCAGTATGACCTGACAAAACAACGCCTCCGACATTCTGTGGCCCGATTGTGCACCAAAGGTTCGCCTTTGTTTTATCTTTATCGTATGTCAGCCTCGTGGCTACTCCGAGTTCTTTCATATATTTTTCTACATCTGCTATAAGATCCAAATTACTCAGTCGCGACGTTGTATCAAATGCTATAAGCCGATCCAGCCATTCGATAGAGCGTTTCAGTATAATGTCCATGTTAGAAATCCAGTCGAGCAATTATGAGTCATCTAGTCCAGAAAGCGGGAGAGAACATAACCAATACCGTAAATAATTCTAGTCTCCCGAGTAACATTCCGAGTGAAAGCAGCCATTTTGCCAATTCCGGCAGATTTCCAAAATTTCCTGTCGGTCCAATGGACTCGCCAAGCCCAGGCCCAACATTACATATAGCTGTTGCAGCACCTGATATAGCAGTAATGAAGTCGAGCCCCAGAGCGGATAACCCTGCAGCCAGGACGACAAAACAAGCTATGTACAGAAAGAAAAAACCCATTACCGCATTTGAAACAGTTTCTGGTATTTCTTTTCTATTGTAATATGGGATGAAGACGCCNTGCGGCACTAATAATCGACTTAATTGGGCCCTCGCAGACGCAGCCAGTACTTGGAATCGAAAAATTTTAATGCCGCAGGTAGTNGAGCCAGCACACCCCCCAATAAACATCAGGCAGAGTAAAAACACAGTAGGAAAGCCNCCCCAGGATCCAAAATCCTGCGTCACATAGCCTGTCCCAGTNAGAATTGAGATCACATTAAAAGCGACATGTCGCACTGTGTCATCAGAATCAGAATTCGAAGTGTTCCAAACCCAGAATGTTACTAAAACAACTGAAAATATTATGACGATTAGAAACCACCGGACCTGGCTATCGTGAATGATAGGTGAAAGATTTCCTCTCACCACCCTTAAGTAATATAAAAACGGCAGTGACCCTACAATCATTCCGCAGATGATTATCCATTCAGCAATCGGGTTATTGAAGTATCCAATAGAGCTGTCTTTTGTTGAATAGCCGCCAGTCGCTATAGTGGTCATCGCGTGGGCTATTGCATCGAACCCAGAAAAGCCCGTAGTCCATAGCGCCAATGCGCAAAGCCCAGTCATAAATAAATAGATTGCAAATATCCCGCCAGCAATTTGGGCTGCTCGTGGCAGGACTTTATCGGGCGTATCGAAGGCCTCGGTTCTAAATAACTGCATTCCTCCCACACTTAAAATGGGCAGCATCGCCATCGCCATAACAATTATTCCAACGCCCCCTAACCATTGTAACAAAGCTCTCCAAAGCAGAATGCCCGGTGGTGCGGTATCTAGACCAACAATCACTGTCGAGCCGGTAGTCGTTATCCCTGACATTGACTCAAAGAATGCATCGGCCACGCTTATTTCTAATTCGGAGAAGGCAAATGGTAGTGCGCCCACCCCAGCGACGGCGACCCAACTCATCGTCGTAAGTAGGAAGGCTTGGCGTAAATTTAGGTTAGCCCGAGAAGTGGATCGGGTTGCAAGCATTAATGACACGCCTACGAATAAAGAAACAGCTGCTGAGCCAGCAAAAACTTGCCAGTCCGGATTGCCTGTTGCTAAATCTGCTATCGCCGGTAACCCCATGGCAATAGCGACCAGTGACATCAACAAACCGATTATAAATAGTACTGGGCCGACAGTTATCACTTTGGCTCCAATCCAACTAGGAAATAGCTAATTAGCCTTGTTTTTTTATCAAAGATAAAAATTCGGACCGTAAATGGTTGTTTTCCTGGAAGCATCCCAGTAGCGTTTTTGTAACCATATTAACTCCAGGTTTATGAACACCACGTGTGGTCATACATCCGTGCTCGGCTTCTATCAGGACAGCTACGCCTTTTGGTCTTAATGTTTCGTTAATTGCATTTGCAATTTGCGAAGTTAATTTTTCTTGAATTTGCAAACGTTTTGAAAATAGTTCTACTGTTCGAGCGAGCTTACTTATTCCAACGACGCGATTTGCAGGATAGTAGGCGACGTGTGCTGTCCCGGTAATGGGAATAAGATGATGTTCGCAATAAGATTCAACTCTTATATCCTTCAATAATACGATATCCCCATAACCGTTGGTTTCCTCAAAAGTTCTTTCCAATATTTCTTTCGGATCTTTGGTATATCCATTAAAAAGTTCGGCGTANGAATTTATNACGCGCTTTGGAGTATCGATCAGGCCTTCCCTAGTTGGATCGTCACCCATCCACCTAATTAAAGTTCTTANGGCTTCCTCGGCTTCCAATCTAGTGGGTGGAGCCTTTGAGGTGGTTTTATCAGTTATGGTCGGAGAATTTTTTTTGCTGATGTGGTCGTCCGGTGACACGATATCTTCCTTTTGTTTCTGTTGGTAAATGGCAATAATTATCCATGCCAAAGCAATAAATGATCTTACTCAATCTTCGCGAACTAGTTCTGTCAACATCATAATTCTATTTTAATTAACTCGCATTGATTGGTGCGGGCTATCGAGCGAGAAGGCAGGGATACTAACATCAAATAGCTTTCCATCGTTGTTTTCCATTTGGTAGGTTCCCATCATTAACCCAGAGGGCGTACTAAGTGGTGTGCCGCTTGTATACTCAAAGTATTCGCCCGGTTTCAATATNGGTTGCTCACCAACTACACCGGGTCCTNGAACAGTTTGGGTTTGCCCAAGAGAGTTGGTTATANACCAGTATCTATTTATTAGCTGAACAGTTTCCTCACCTAAATTTTCAATTCTCACTTCATATGCCCATACATATTTATCGTCTTCNGGTGATGAGTGTTCATCCAAAAACGCCGGCACCACAGTAACCCGAATCGACTTAGTTNTTTCAGAATACAATTTTAAATCTCCAGCGTCATTTCGCCTTGATGTTTATCAGAAATGGGTCGTCGAAAAATAAATTCAACAATTCAGCGTTATTTTCAACCTTTTAATCACACTGATGGAATGAAACAAAATACTAAAGCACATTTTATTTTATTGAATCACNAGGGAAAATGAAATAACAAAAGGAGATTTTAACGATTTGCTTATTTTCTCNCGCCAGGCGGATAAAGTTATGGAAAAAGGAATACCNATACCGTCTCCTTGCGTTGGTGTTTGCCAAATAAATGCCTCCACGAAATTTTGTTTGGGGTGCTGGCGAACATTGAAGGANGTTGCACATTGGTCTCGTTATTCAAATGGCGAGAAAGAAAACCTGATGCGGGAGCTTATTGAGCGCAGGGATCGCCTCAGCTCAGGCAAACGAAGAGCAACTAGACGTTCTCGAAGATTAAAACAGCCGTAAAGTGTTNCGAAAAGGTTAAAAACCTNGCGCCTGGGTGTTTTTTGCCTGCTTTTGAGGTTATAGCTAATGGGGACACCTAATAAAAAAATTAAAATGAAAAGGTTGGCAAAAATTTGCTAAAATTTNACACTNCAAGGCAACTCCGTTGATAAAAACACAGAAACCACCTAGCCGTCACTGGGAGCAATNCAAGCCATCACCGTGGTATTCAGACCGCCTTAGTGACTATTTTGTAAAAAGGGACGGTCTTATTTATGCTGGTGCCCACTTGATCATTGATATGTGGGATGGGATCAATCTAACTAACGTGGAAGTTGTTGAGAACACCCTTAAAAGGGCGGCTGAGGCATGCAACGCTCAAATACTTCACATAAATCTGCATTGTTTTGACGCTAATCAAGGTATTACGGGTGTTATCGTTTTGGCGGAGTCTCATATTAATATACATACCTGGCCTGAAGCTGGATTTGCTGCCCTAGATATTTTCATGTGCGGCAAAGCGAACCCTGCAACAGCTATCCCTGTATTGGANAGAGCCTTTAGGCCAAAATTAATGGAAGTTCAGACAGTTACACGAGGTATAATTGCAAAATAACTTGATTTGATTTTACTCTTATTGNGGCGCATATCTAAGAGGTTTTTTTATGACCCAACTTAACCCAAAGTTTTCGATAATTATCGTTACTTATAACTCGGGTCAGTATTTGANGGATTGTATCACAGCCCTAACGGGCCAAAAGAATAAGAATTTCGAGTTAATAATTGTNGATAATCAGTCGGACGAAGGCTTAGTTCATTCTGTCAACATAAGTTCTTTGACACACAGAATAATAAACCTTGAAAAAAATATAGGTTTTGCCGCGGCNAATAATATAGGTGCGAAACAAGCCGTNGGCACATGGCTAATTACATTGAACCCCGATGCAATACCCGAGGACAATTGGTTAGTGGAGATCGAAGCAGCGATAAAACGTTATCCCGAAACTCGAATTTTTGGCTCAAAGCAAATTAAATTCGACAATCCCGATAAATTAGATGGAGCAGGTGATCATTATCACTGTACAGGCATTGCCTGGCGCGGTGGTGAAGGAGATCTAGCTGAAACGATCTCCCAGGATGCTATGGTTATGAGCCCATGTGCAGCAGCAGCAATTTATCATCGAGATACTTATCTAGCCCTAGGGGGAATGGCAGAAGAATTTTTCTGTTACTATGAAGATGTTGATTTAGGATTACGTTTTCGATTATCTGGCTANAATAGTGTTCAATTATCAGACGCTAAGGTTCGTCATATAGGGTCAGCAACAACAGGAAAAAGTTCCCAGTTCNTAAAATATCATGTTAGTAGAAATAGGGTTTGGACGTTTATAAGGTGTGTNCCTGGATTATTATTCGTNGTGTGTCTACCGCTTCTGATTATAAGCATTTTTGCGCGACTTTGTTTTTCAATATTTGCCGGCGATAGTTTGATAAAACTAAAGGCGTTTTGGGATGCAATTGTTGGAATTCGACGAATTTGGAATGATAGAAGGGATATACAAAAGGCGCGAAAGGCAACTACATCGCAATTCGGCTCAGATATGACTTGGTCTATTGGAAAATTANTTTTTCGGGCAACGGACAGTCGTCCAATTCCATCAGCATTAATACTTAAAGATGGGTCGGNTTCTGGACAAGNAGGTAATACAGATGGTTCATAAAATTGGNACCACTGTTGCTGCGGTAGTNGTAATTTTTAATCCAGACGACCGGTTTAGCAAACTGTTACTTTCTGTGATCGGGCAAGTTGATAAAATTTGGATCATTGATAATCAGCCGAACTTCGGTGTTGATAAATTCATAGAAAATGAACAAGTTAAATGCGAAGAAAAAATTACTGTTATTGAAAATAAACGCAATATAGGTCTTGCTGCTGCGCAAAATCAGGGAATAAAGCTAGCTCTGGCGGATGGATTGGATTGGGTGTTATTACTCGACCAGGATAGCATTCTTGATAAAGCTTTCGTGAAAAACATGCTGCATGCCGCACATGTATATGACAATGAAGAACATATAGGTTTTTTAACACCACGACATGAATCTGATGACGGTTCTCCTTCGGTGCCCACTTATTCAAAGGGATTATTTTTAAAGCCGAAACGCTATCATATGAACTTAACTGAAATTGATGATTCGCTTTTGTTTGGAATGGCTTCAGGAAGTTTTATCCCAAACAAGAGATTCGAAGAAATTGGTCTAATGCGAGAAGATTTTTGGATCGATTATATTGATTATGAATTCTCATTTAGAGTACGGAAACAAGGCTACAAGATTTTAGGGGTCGGCGGAGCGCGTTTAAATCACCGTCTTGGAATAACGCAGCAGTTTAAAGTTCTCGGCAAAACCTTTTCATATCAGGTTCACCCAGCTTTCAGGAGGTATACAATTTACAGAAATAGGGTTAAAGTTATCAAAGAATATTCGATACGTTTTCCTGATTTTTTAATATTTGAAATTTTATCAATAGCTAAAGACCTATTGAAACTTGTTTTGTTAGAGGATCAGAAATTTACTAAACTACGCTCGATAATTATTGGGATCGTAGACGGCTTCAATAGCTCATCTGAATTTAACTCTTCCTTTAAAAGTGACAGATCTTAACGCTCAGCGTTGCCAAAATTTTCCTATAAGCCAAGAAAAGGTAATTGTTGGAAGCCGCAATAAAAGACGAAGATAGATGGCTAACGATAATACTCTAAGCGCCCAATTCGGATACTGCTTAGTGAAATGTTTGCCAAAATATTTGCAAAAACTCCGTGCCTTGTGCCATTCAATTATTCCTGGATAAATGTCGCTAGTGCTTCTCTTATGGGTAACGGAAACAGTTGGAAGATATAATATCGAACCACCCATTTTTTCTATCCGCATGCAAAAGTCGATATCTTCGACGTGAAGGAAATAATCTTCATCCATACCGCCTAGCTCAAGGTAAACTTTTTTGGGAATTAGCATGAATGCACCGGAAATACACTGCACCGGTGTTATTTCAGTTAATGGACGAGTTTCGTTGAGGTTTAAGCGCTGAAAGTGTGGATGATTTGGCGCGAACCTGTCTAGTCGAAATTGTTCAACACAGCAAGTCCATGGCGTCATCAAATTACGTCGGGCGCCTCTTTGCTCAGTGCCGTCACTATTCTCCATTCTAACAGTAAGAGCTGAGGTGCTGGGGTGTGTTTGAAAGGCCCTTATTGCTGGGTCGAGAGTGTTGCTGTGCAATATTGAATCCGGATTTAGTAAAAGAATATATTCGCCACGTGCCCGCCTGACCCCAAGATTACAACCCTTTGAAAACCCAACATTGCCATGGCCTGTTATGATCTCAAACTTGGGTTCGTTATCCGCTATTTCATTCAGCAACTGGATGGTATGCTTTGAGTTTCCATTGTCCACTAGGATCAATTGATGAAGTCTATTTTGTTCAAGAACGGAACGAATGCAGTCCATTAGAATTTCGCCGGTTTTATACGACACTATAACTACGCTGCACACTCCTTCAGCCTCTTCCGAGGTTTTGAACGGTTCGTTTTTAACCCCTGATAGCTTCACAACATTGTCGTCATATTTTGGGGAATTTTCATTTACTGAAATATGTTCGCCTATCGGCTTTTTCATCATTAATTCCAGGTAAAAAATAGAAAAGGAATTTATTAATTTACTAATATTATTTTGACTTAAGTGGGGTTGGTAGATCTAAAAAGGATTCTTTAATTTAACATAAAACTCCTGAAAAAGATATTCTTCACGGTGTATACCGTTATATTTTTTTTTGCGCATCTTTCACCGTTACATTGCGGAGCTCGCCGTAAAATGATAATAGCCATCCTTAATTGAAAAAAATAGGTTTATCCATTGTGAAAATAGAGGCAACCGACATAGATGGCGTAAAAATTATATGGCCAGATAAATTTGGTGATCACCGGGGGTTTTTTTCTGAAACTTTCAACTCGGAAAAGCTCAAATCGAGCGGATTAGATTTATCTTTTTGTCAAGATAATCACTCTTTGTCGGAAAGGGCTGGTACCTTGAGGGGGTTACACTTTCAGATAAGGCCCTATGCGCAAGATAAGCTTTTGCGTGTTGCGCGCGGAGCTATATATGACGTTGCCGTGGATATAAGGGTTGGATCTCCTGATTTTGGAAAATGGGTTGGTTATGAAATAAGTGCTAAATTATGGAATCAAATATTTATACCTGCTGGTTTTGCCCACGGATTTTGTACGCTAGAAGACTATACTGAAGTGATGTATAAAGTAACCGCTCCATATTCCCCCGAGAGCGAAAGAGGTATAGCGTGGAATGATGAAGAGCTAGCGATAGACTGGCCTATCGAAAACCGTGAACCAATTTTATCTGAAAAAGATACTAATTATCCGGAACTGCGAAGTTTGCCGGAATTTTTCCAATACGAATCTTAATCAAGACCCAAAATGAAAGAAGAAGCTAGAAAAATAATTGTAACAGGCGGTGCTGGATTTATTGGCTCGGCGGTTATACGTTATTTGATAAATGAAATTGGTTGTTTTGTATTAAACCTCGATAAGTTGACTTATGCAGGCAACTTGAATTCGTTGAAAAATGAAACCATAAATCCGAAATACACTTTCAAAAAAATTGATATTTGCGATACACAAAGCCTAACCAGTATAATATGTGAATATAGACCAAACATCATCATGCACCTCGCTGCGGAAAGCCATGTTGACAGGTCAATCGATGGGCCTAGTGAATTTATTCAAACAAATATTATTGGTACTTATAACCTTCTAGAGGCTTCAAGAAGCTACTGGAGCAAATTGTATGATAAACATAAAGAAGAATTTCGTTTTCATCATATTTCTACAGATGAAGTGTTTGGTTCTTTAGGCATGCAGGGTGCATTTACAGAAAACACGCGATATGATCCTCGTTCCCCATATTCTGCTAGCAAGGCTTCCGCCGATCATTTGGTTCGAGCATGGCATGAAACGTTTGGACTGCCAGTGGTTTTGAGCAACTGCTCAAATAATTATGGTCCGTATCATTTTCCTGAAAAATTGATCCCTTTAATGATAATAAAAGCGCTTAAGGGCGAGCCTATGCCTGTTTATGGATCAGGCAACAATGTACGAGACTGGCTTTACGTAGATGACCATGCGCGGGCACTCTATACAATTGCGTCTAGAGGACGCGCAGGTGAAAGCTATAATGTAGGGGGTAATTCAGAAGTTAGTAACATACAAGTGGTAGAGCGTATTTGTGCCATCCTGAATGAATTATCTCCAAGAAAAGATGGAAAGCGATACGAGGAACAAATAACTTTTGTATCAGATCGGCCAGGTCATGATTTTCGATATGCAATAGATGCAACGAAAATAAAGTCTGAACTTGATTGGGTTCCACTTGAGACGTTTGAAACAGGTCTTAGAAAAACCGTCGAATGGTACTTAGATAATCAAAAATGGTGGCAGCCGTTATTAAATAAACACTATCAGGGTCAGCGCTTGGGCAAGTCAGCTGACTGATATGCAGATAGATAATTCAAACATATTAGTATTAGGCGCCAATGGACAAGTTGGTAGGGAGCTTGCAAAGCGCGCCGATAATTTTAACATCAATGTTAAAGCGCTATCCCGACTTGAATTAGATATAACAAAGAGTGAAGACGTAGCCAGTGTTTTGCAGAGGATAGGTCCAAAAATCCTTATTAACGCTGCGGCTTACACTGCTGTCGATGACGCCGAAAGTCAGTCAGAGATTGCTTTTAATGTAAATCGGGATGCGGTAGAAACTCTTGCTAAGAATTGTGCAAAATTTTCCATACCGCTAATACACTTATCAACTGATTATGTGTTTGATGGTAAAAAGTCGGGCGCTTACCTTGAGGACGATCCTGTCTGCCCCATAGGTGTTTATGGCCGCTCAAAGGAGGCAGGTGAGGCTCACTTAAGGGATATTATAGACGAACATATGATCATTAGAACGTCATGGGTTTATTCCGCGCATGGGAATAACTTTCTTCGAACCATGTTGAGATTAGCGACAGAACGTGATGAGTTAAATATTGTAGAAGATCAAAAAGGCGTACCAACTTTCGCAGGCGATATAGCTGATGCCCTTTTATCTATAGTGCAAAGACTCACACTGGGTAAGCACGAGAAAGTATGGGGAACTTTTCATTACACGGCTAAAAACCCAACAACATGGCGGGGTTTTGCAGACGAAATTTTCAATCAAATTAGGAATTATGATATGGCCGTACCAGTGGTGAATGGTATCCCCAGCAGCCAATACCCAACGCCGGCTTCACGCCCTTTAAATTCAGTTTTAAATTGTGATAAAATAGAACGTGTTTTCGATGTGCCAAGAAGAAGTTGGCGGGAGGGAATGTTAGAAGTCATTGATCAACTCCTTAAGGACGAGCAGCAATGAAGAAAAGGAGGATCAAAAAATGAAGGGAATTATTCTCGCAGGCGGCTCTGGCACTAGGTTATATCCACTCACCATTTCAGTTTCAAAGCAAATGCTGCCGATATATGACAAGCCAATGATCTATTACCCTCTCAGTATACTAATGCTAGCGGGCATTCGTGAAATACTAATAATTACAACGCCTGAAGACCAATCGGCTTTTCGGACTTTGTTAGGGGATGGCCAAAAATGGGGATTATCTCTGAGCTATGCAGTTCAACCAAAACCAGAAGGTTTGGCNCAAGCGTTCATAATTGGNAAAAACTTTATTGGTANCGACNACTGCTGNTTAATTTTAGGTGATAATATTTTTTATGGTCATGGCTTATCTGAAATTTTGATTGAGTCTTCAACCCTAAAGGATGGCGCAACTGTCTTCGGATATTATGTTAACGATCCAGAGAGATACGGTGTTGTGGCTTTTGATGAAAGCGGCCTTGCAAAAAGCATAGTCGAAAAACCTTCAAAACCAGAGTCAAACTGGGCGGTGACAGGGCTTTATTTTTACGATAATGAAGTCATTAGTATAGCAGAGANCATTAAACCGTCTGACAGGGGTGAACTGGAGATAACGGACGTAAACCGTGTCTATCTAGAGCATAACTCTCTCAAGGTTCAGCANCTCGGCCGCGGCTTTACTTGGCTGGATACTGGGACCCACGAATCTCTTCTGCAAGCATCTGAGTTTGTCAGAACGGTTGAGGATAGGCAGGGCTTGAAGATAGCCTGCCTGGAAGAGATAGCCTTCAAGAGAGGGTTTATCGATGCAGCAAAAGTATCTGAGTTAGCTGAGCCATTACTGAAAAGCGGATATGGTCAGTACTTAATGGCATTAATTAACCAAAAATAAGCTGGAGTTAGCTTTTCACGAAGTTAGCTAAGAAATTAGGGCTGTCATCAAGGTTTGTTTTAACTTTTAGGCGATATGGGGTTCCAATATCTGTCTAATAACTAATCCGTCAGAAAGTTGATCAAATCCTTCATTCACCTCATCAAAGCCGATACTTTTATTAATTAACTTATCTACGGCAAGTTTTCCCTGCCGATATAACTCTATATATCTTGGAATATCTCTTACCGGCACGCAACTCCCCATATAACTCCCCCTTATTGCCTTTTCAGATGTAACAATNTCTGGTGGGCTAAATGAAAATAATGAGGTTGACGGAGCCAATCCAGCTATAATGACTTGGCCGCCCATTTTAATTGATTTATAGCACGTTTCGGTTGCGGCCACTGACCCAGCAAATTCAAATGCGTAGTCAACGCCACCACCTGTAATATCCTTTATTTGCTCAAGGTGGTCCTCGTCTTTCGCGTTGACGGTATGGGTAGCACCAAGCTGTCTAGCAAGCCCAAGCTTATCGTCATTAACATCCACGGCGATTATTTTTTCAGCGCCAGCGAGTTTGGCTCCTAAAAGTCCGTTTAAGCCAACNCCCCCCAAACCAACACAGGCCACGGTATCGCCCGCTCGTATGCGGGCNGTATTTAGAACTGCTCCNACGCCCGTCATCACAGCACAACCAAAAATAGCCGCGTCTGCAAGTGGAAGATCCTTATCAACCTTTACCGCCGTTCCTCTGTCAATAACCGCATACTCTGCAAAGCAGGATACACCCGATTGATGAGCGATTTCTTCCCCTTTTTCGTCTGTAAGTCGACTGCCGCCAGCCATAAGATGACCTTTGGCTCTGGCACCATCATGGGTTAGACACAATTGTGGCTTGCCGGCGAGACAATTGCTGCACACTCCGCAGGATGCCGAAAATTGAAACACAATTGGATCGCCAACCTTTATATCACGAACGCCAGCTCCTACCTCCACCACTTCACCAGAACCTTCATGCCCCAAAACAAGCGGCATGGGACGCGGCCTATTGCCATTAATAACAGAAAGATCAGAGTGGCATAATCCCCCGCCGGCTATTTTTATCATTAGTTCCCCAGCTTGCGGAGGAGCCAATTCCACTTCCTCTATTTGAACAGGTTTAGATGCAGCATAGGGCCTTTTTGCGCCTATCTCTCGGAGTACGGCGGCGAGCATTTTCATTTTTTCACTCCTGTTTATTCTGATACAATTAGTATGCTATTTAAGTATAAACTGGTTTCATGATCAATGGCTCCTATAAATTAAAAAATTGCTGTAACCAGATATACGATTTTTTTCTTCTAAGCGTTGAGCTTAGGAAAGGGGCCTTGCGGCTGGATTTCATCTAACGCAAAATTCGAGAAAGGTGTTAGGGAGAAAAAAATGATTTCCTGGGATAAATCACAATTACCAAAACCTACTCGTGATCCGGATAAAGTTGTCAATGATATTGATCGGTGGGGATATGGTTTATTAGAGGACGCGCTGAGAGAACCTCTTTTAACAAAAATAAAAACACGTCTTCTGGAACAAGCCGCAGCTGAATTAAAGGCTGGTTTTGCTTTTGAGGATGGTGGCCCATCTCCGAGATGGGGTGAGTTTCGCGATCCCGATGGGAATTTGCGTTCCGAAGCATTCAAGGCAGCTAATGGTGGTATCAACCAAAGGGTTTGGTTGCTGCCGAATAAAGGAGAAGAATTTCTCGATGTTCTAGAAATTGACAGGATGCATCGACTTGTGGCCCATGTCTTGGGAGAGGAATATCAGCTTTCCTCATTTTCTTCTAATATTGCTAAGCCAGGTGGCATGCGAATGGATCTACATACGGACCAATGGTGGGCCCCTGAACCAACTAGGCCCGGCCGTCGGAATTTACCAGTAGGTTCGATGACCAGAAAAAAGTTTGACTGCGATTTGGAATTTACTGAAAAAAAAGCGTCGATAGCACCGGCGGCCTGCTCTAACGTGATATTTATGATGAATGATTTTACCGAAGCAAACGGCGGCACAAGACTTGTTCCAGGCAGTCACATGTTTGGTCGCCACCCTGATGCGGTTGAGGATAAAGATATTGAGACAGTCGCTGCAGAAGGAAATGAAGGAACCGCCTTAATTACTGACGGCAGGGTTTGGCACGGTACAGGTGCAAATATAACCAATGAAAATCGAATCGCAATGCTGCTAACATTTTGTGGTCCTCAGTACCGGCCACAAGTCAATTTTCCCATGGCGATAGATAAAGAAATTTTAAAGTCTGCGTCAGACCGGCAGAAAGCTATGTTTGGATTGAAAATTTGGTGGGGTTATGGAAGGACCGGAAATCCGAACCTTGATTTCATTAACCCAGAGGAAAAAGCCCTAGGCAAACTGACCCTGAATCAAAAAAATTAGGAGAGTTAAATGAAAAAAGCTTTAGACGGTTTGCGGGTCATAGATATGACACATAATCAGGCAGGACCCGCCTGCACGCAAATTCTGGCGTGGCTTGGAGCCGACGTAATTAAACTAGAGGAGCCGGGTAAAGGGGACGTAGCCAGAACAAATATGAGGGATAAGGATAGCGACAGTTTATTTTTCCTAATTCTGAATTCCAGTAAAAAAAGTCTGACGCTTAATTTAAAAACAGATGAAGGGAAGGAACTTTTTAAAAAAGTAATAGAAGCCTCCGATGTGCTGGTTGAGAATTTCTCGCCGGGGGCTCTAGATAGGCTCGGCTTAGGTTATGATGTGTTATCAAAAGTTAATCAAAAACTAATTTACGCTACCATAAAAGGCTTTGGAACGTATGGCCCGTATAGTGGTTTTAAGAGTTTTGAGCCTATCGCTCAAGCGATGGGTGGAGCAATGTGTGCCACAGGATTTCCAGAGAACCCACCCACATATGTTTGGCCGGCCATAGGGGACTCAGGTACGGGGATGCATATGGCGATAGGTATACTTGCTGCGATTCAACAACGACACACTACTGGCAAGGGTCAGCAAGTAGAAGTGTCAATGCAGGACAGTGTAGCTAACATAATGCGAATAAGTCTGAGAGATCACCAGAGACTGGGGGGAGTTCAAAAAAGGACTGGAAATCAGTTAGGTCGCAATGTGCCAGGTTCAACTTACCCGTGTGCACCTGGCGGATCAAATGACTATATCTATATATTCGCACAACAACAAATGTGGGGTTCTTTTGCAACTGCGATCGGGCGACCTGATATAATAGATGACCCGCGATATGCAACAGCAGAAAGTCGCTGGGAAAATCGGGACACGCTCAATCCTATTATAGAAGGCTGGACTCTTCAGAAAACTAAACATGAGGCTATGCGCATACTAGGTGACGCAGGCGTACCCAGCGGAGCTTGTCAAGATACTGGCGAGATTCTGGAGGATCCACATCTAAAGGAAAGAGATATGATCCTGGATATAGATTATCCGCCAAGGGGAACATATAAAACCGTCGGGTGTCCCATCAAGCTTTCAGAGTCGCCGGCGCAAATAGAACGCCCCCCCTTTTTGGGAGAGCATACGGAAGGTGTTTTGGGTGATCTTTGTGGGATAGATAAAGAACAGTTTTCAAAACTTAAGAAAAATGGGGTGGTCTAGGCTAAAAAAATAGTCAGAGGTTATGATATATAATTCTATAGAGAGTTTTTTTGAAAAGATGATAGGCATTTGTTGTTGGTCTGTTTCTAACTAACTCGGTTGCAAAAGAGGATTGTGAGTTCATATGGCCATTTCGATTGAAAAAAAGCATGAATGTTTTGTTGGGGAAGTTTCGGGCATAGATTGCCGCCATGCAATGACTAAAGAAGATGGAATACTACTGAATCAAGCCTTGGACCAGTTCGGAGTGTTAATTTTTCGAAATCAATTATTTACAGACGAAGAACAAATAAAATTTAGCAAAGTTTTTGGCGAGATAGAATTAGCGAAGGGCGGGAACGTTACCAAAGATAAAGATCGTCGCCTCAATGTTCAGATGGCGGATGTTAGTAATCTCGATAAGAACGGGAAACTGCTTGGTCGTTCTGATCGAAGACGAATGTTTAATCTTGGCAACAGACTTTGGCATTCGGATAGTTCATATCGTGCTATCCCGGCTAAGTGTTCTCTTCTTTCTTGCAGGAGTGTAGCGTCAACGGGCGGAAATACAGAATTTGCTTTTATGCCAGCTGCTTATGATGCACTGGACCAAGATATAAAAATTGAAATAGAGGACTTAATAACGGAGCATTCGTTACTATATTCAAGGGGACAGCTTGGCTTTACAGAATTTAGTGATGAAGAAAGGAAAACATTTGCCCCAGTGAGGCAAAAGTTGGTGCGAACTAATAAGTTTACTGGACGCAAGTCAATTTTTTTATCGTCACATATTGGTTCGATAATAGGCTGGGAGATCCCCGAGGCTCGAGATTTCATTCGGGAATTAATGGAACATGCAACCAACCGCTCATTTGTTTACCGGCATTCCTGGTCCATTGGCGACCTTGTCGTTTGGGACAATAGACAGTGTATGCATCGTGTTAGAAGATTTGATGACGCGAATGAACCAAGAGACATGCGACGCACTACAATAGCGGGGGCAGTTCAGACGACCCCCCAGATAGATCAACTTTGAGAATAGGGAAGAAAAAATGCCCATAGAGATTAAACAAGTACATAAATACTTTGTTGGGGAAGTCTCAGGAATTGATTTGTCAAACTCGCTTTCGCAAAATGAAGTAAGAGAAATTGAGGAGGGGATGGATCAGTTTGGGGTCTTAATTTTCAGAGGGCAATTTTTATCTGATGAAGAACAAGTATCCTACACAAAAAATTTTGGTGAGCTGGAATTACATGTTGGATCGAATGTTTTAAAAGGAAATGAAAGACGCCTTAGCTTAGAGTTCGCAGATGTAAGCAATCTTGATCAAGATGGGGAAATTTTGAAAAAGGGCGATCGGAGGCGCATGTTTAATTTAGGCAACAGGTTGTGGCATACAGACAGTTCATTTAGAAAAATCCCGTCTAAATTTTCTATTCTTTCTTGCAGAAGCAGTCCCAAGGTTGGAGGAAATACAGAGTTTTCTTTTATGCCTGCAGTTTATGAAGAGTTAGACAGGGATACAAAAAACGAAATAGCGGACCTTATCACGGAACATTCCCTTATATATTCGCGGGGTCAACTTGGGTTTTCAGATTTTAACGAAGAAGAAAAACAAATGTTCAAGCCAGTACATCATGTAATGGTCCGGGTAAACGAATTTACCCAACGCAAGTCGGTATACCTTTCCTCGCATATTGGAAAGATTTTAGGCTGGGAGATACCGGAGGGGCGCGATTTTATCAGGGAATTAATGGAGTTTGCCACGCAACGTCACTTTGTTTATGCCCATGAATGGAAATCAGGTGATCTTGTTATGTGGGATAATCGGCAATGTATGCATCGAGTAAGGCCTTTTAAAGATACAGGCGAAAAGCGTGATATGCGCCGAACTACGGTAGCCGGCACTGCACCGACTTTGATGTCTGCTGAATAAATCTTGTTTGTTAAACTGCTCGCAAAAATATTATATGACTGTAAAAATAGTTTTTGAGGTAATTGGGGATGCAAGCTCTTGTCTACAAAAATTAAACTGATCCTTACCCTTGGGGTAGTCCTGCTTGGAACTTTTTGCTCTTGGTTGGAAGCAACATTTGCAGACAGTTTTGTTGCAATAGTTATAATCGGCCTAACAGCATTTATGATAATAGCGCTTTGGCTGTTCCCAGAGGCTGGTGCCAAAGACGACACCTAAATTTATTAGACTGAATTTCAAAATGTTCATCAGTATACTGCAAAAATTTAGCCCGGTGTTGTTATTCAATGTTTATGCACTCGGATGAAACTAATCCGTTTCTTGCGTTATTTATTATTAGCCTCTGTTTAGTTGGCGCTCTAGGGACTTGGTTTTCTGGGACCGTAATAATGCCTGAACTTGCGGGGCGTGTTCAACTTGGGGAAACACAGCAAGTGTGGCTAACTAATGCAGTCCAGTCAGGTTTTGTGGTGGGCGCCCTTTTAATCGCTTTTTTCAACCTTTCCGACAGCATGACCCTCACCAAGTTAATAGCTTTTTCATGTGGTTTTGCAGCCGCGGCAAATCTTTTGTTGTTATTTGCCGATACTCCGATTGGAATTATCACACTTCGATTTATAACTGGGGTTGCTCTTTCTGGGGTTTATCCACCGGTTGTTAAACTAGTCGCGACTTGGTTTCAGACGGGCCGTGGTATAGCAATGGGCATAATTATAGGGGCGTTAACTATTGGATCAGCTATGCCGCACCTATTTCGAGCGATGGTTACAGACGAAAATTGGATACACGTAATTTGGATAAGTTCTGCTTTTACTTTTTTGATAGGACTGGTTTTTCTTTTTGTTATTTCTGAAGGACCCTTTCCCTTTGATAGAACTGAATTCAAACCCAGGCAGATCCTTCAGGTCCTTTCTAACAAATCATTCTATTTTCTTAATGTTGGTTACATCGGTCATATGTGGGAGTTGTATGCTATGTGGGCCTGGATACTTACATTTGCCAGGATTCCTGAGGCAAACCTAAATTTATTTTCTTTTTTGACCCCCGAATATTTTAGTTTTTTTGTTGTATCTATTGGAGCAATTGGGTGCGTAATTGTTGGACGTTTGTCCGATGTTTTTGGTCGATGTTACACGACCGCTATCCTTATGTTTACCTCAGGCAGCTGTGCGTTTTTGATAGGATTCAGTATTGAAGTAGCACCCGCAGTTTTCGTATTTGTTGCTTTTATTTGGGGTCTCACAATTATATCAGATAGTGGACAGTTCTCCGCAGCAGCTACGGAGCTAGCGGAGTCTCATCTAGTGGGGACAGCTCTCACAGTGCAAATGGCACTTGGCTTCGGCATTACAATTCTGGCTATCTGGCTTGTGCCCTTATCAGCGCATTGGTTTGGGAGTTTTCAGTGGGCTTTCTTGTTGTTATTCCCTGGACCCTTTATAGGCGCTCTGGCAATGCTGTTGCTGCGCCGTCGCCCGGATGCCGTTAAACTCGCACTTGGAAAACGTTGAGTTTACTGAAAATAGCAGACTTTGGATGACCATCAAATAACGTTGATGTTTTAACTCTATTTACAGTTTTTTATTTCCTGGCCCTCGGGCCCTTTTTATAAATGTCTTATCGTTTACTCGTGGTCGCGAACGAAGGGATAAATCCGGGTGAAATCGGATCCCGGCTCAGCTTCTTCTAAAGCAGCAAATTGAGCAGCCACAAGTGGTGCAATCTTGCTGGCGGTTTTAGATCTTGTAACGTTTTCAACATAAAGTCGCACGTCTTTTGCCATCATCTTAGTTGCAAAGCCGCCATCGAAAGCTTCATTAGAAATTCTATTTGGGAATTTATCCATGGTTGCTGTATTTCTTCCACTGGAAACATTTACAACGTCCAAGATAGCATTCATATCCAACCCGTTTGCTGTGCCGAAAGCCATGGCTTCACTAGTGGCTGCCATTGCTGTTGCTGAAAGAAAATTATTTAATAGTTTTACTGTCTGTCCTTGACCGGGTTTAGCGCCAACATGAAAAACATTTGCGCCTATACACTTCAAGATAGGCTGCACCCTGTCGAAGGTTTTGTCGTTGCATCCTACCATAACAGCTAGGGTTGCCGCTTCTGCTCCAGCTATTCCACCTGATACCGGCGCATCTGCGTATTCTATTCCCTTATCTAAAAGTAATTCTGCAGCTTCTTGTGCATGGGGGATGCCTATTGTGGATGTATCAACAACAATTTTCACAGAAGAGTTTGGGGCCGTTAATATTTCGCGAGTTATCTCTAATGTATCTGGTCCAGCGGGTATTGATAAGATAAGTATATTTGCTTCTGATATTACTTCCAAATTATTAGAAGCAATTTGTGTGCCCTCGGGAGCAGATTTAGTATTCATTTTATCAGCAACAATCATTTGATATCCGTTTTTGGCTACATTCTTAGCCATCCGGTTTCCCATGCTGCCTAACCCAATCCATCCAATTTTATCCGCCATCTTTCCAAAACCTCTCTCACAAAAATACATTAATCTGATCACATCACTATAATGTATCTAAAAAATTTCATGCCAAAAATATAAGCATTCGTTATCCGTATAATAATATTCCTTAATTCATGCCTGGAAATATTTATTTGTTTGAAAAATGAATATCATATGGATGTATAGGCGCTGTTAAATCTTATAATATGAAATTATATGGAAATACGAAGCTGGTTTTTCTTTCAGGTTACCGCAATTTAGACGAGAAGAAGATATTGATGATAAAAGACACTAAACCGCTTACCGGAATCCTTGTGCTTGATATAGCATGCTTTATAGCAGCGCCTTATGCTGCAACAATTATGGGTGAATTTGGAGCGGACGTAATAAAAGTGGAGCATCCAAATGGCGGCGATCCCTGTAGACGATATGGTACCAGGACGAATTTGCCGGACCAGTCTCTTGCGTGGCTAAACGAAGCAAGGGAAGCTATAAAATATTTAAAGGTGCCTGGCGTAGGAGATGTTGCCGTCCCTAATGTTTTTCCAACTCTTTCAGAGACACCTGGAACAATCGATAATCTGGGCCCAGGGCTTGGTGATCACAACAAGGACTTATACCGAGAGGTTCTCAGTCCGAACTACAGTCATTGAAAGAAAGTGGGGTTATATGAGAAAACACGCAAATCGAACCTATCTATTCGCGCCGGGTAATCATGAAAGACGCGTTGAGAAAGCACTTGCCCTGGGCTCTGATGTTGTCATCTTAGATTTAGAAGACGCAGTGGCTGTTTCAGAAAAAGAAAAA
>NZVJ01000022.1 GCA_002701455.1 Rhodospirillaceae bacterium | reverse complement strand
CGACAGGCCCGTATTCTGATAAAATAACTTATTTTAAAGAGATTTTTTGATTTTAGCCGCAGCTGAAGAAGATACCCACTTACTCCAAACCGCTTCATGCTTTTTCAAAAATTCTATAGCTGCGTCTGCTCCACCAGCCTGCTCATCTGCCATAAAAACTAGCATACCGTTCATTACGGGGCCGGGGATTACACGTTTGCTAAGATAAGTTACTGCGTCTCCGCCACTTTTCTTAAAAGAGTCGGTCACAATAGTGTGTACTTCAGACTTAGTCCAAGCACTCGCTTTTGGATTAGCGCATTCCTGCTCTGGCTTAACGATACAACCATCCCAGTTTTCTTTACCTCCAAATGGCACGCCGAACGGCAGTGGAACCATCTGATATTTTCCAATCATAGCTGTCGGAGACCAGTAGTAACCAAACCAGTTTTGGCCTCTTTCAACTGCTTTTGACATAGACCCGTCCAAGCCAGCAGCTGAGCCGGGATCAACTAAAACCCAGCCCTTCTTTTCCATTTCAAAGGCACGGAATAGATTGTTGTTGGCTAACTGGCAGCCCCAACCGGCAGGGCAGCCTACAAATGCGCCTTTAGACTTATCTTCCGGATGAGGGAAGAGGTCGGGACGTTTTAGGACATCAAGAACCGTTTTAAGTTCCGGATGTTTCTTTTGAGTGTGAGGAGGTATCCACCAGCCCTCTCCTAATTCAGTAATTGGGCCATCTACCACAGAATGAAGTCTACCCTCAGCCATCGCTTTTTCTAAGGGGTTACGAACAGCATTTATCCAAAGTTCCGCGGCCACATCTGGCTGGCCCTTTTCATTCATGGAAGTAAATGACGGCATCGTGGCTCCTGCCACCAATTCCACATTGCAGCCATAACCTTTTTCTAAAATTACCTTATCGATATTGGCCATCAATTCTGCTGACGCCCAATTCATTTCCGCCATTGTAACGTCGCCACATTTGGCCGACGCGGATGCGGTGATGCCAAGAAATGCGCTCATCACAACAGCCAGGTATACAAACAAACGTTTCATGTGTCCTGCTTTCCTGATTTATTTAAAAAATACGATTTCCCCATACTGGCTTACAGGATAGAATTAGTCAAGAAACGACAAAATTTCCTAGAAGCGACTTTATGCTTAATAAAATATTAGTGTTTAAAAAATAGCTGTCAGTAACGCATTTTTAATTTAAGCTTTACGGAACCGTTCATTTTATCTGCTAGGGGAAGGCAAAATGCAGTCACAGAAAGCTCCACGCGGAGATATATCAACTCAGGAATATTCTGCTAATATGAAAGATTACCTTGAGACAGGTAAAACCCTCGCTATTAGCCTAAATAATCGCGGCCCAGTCCGTCGTGCAGCAAACGGAAAATTACACTCAGATATTCTGAATTCGTTTAAGAAATATGGGTTTTATATTTTTGAAAATGTAGTGGACAAAGAAGAACTAAACGATATCCGCGCCGATACAGCAAATATGATCGAGAGAGCCCCTCAAAAACCTGGTTCAATTCTCGATAGTAGGGGTAGACCAGCGCTGGGTCGAGAATTTGCAAGAGAGCCGTACACTTTTATCAAGCCGCTTTCAGATCCATGGGGAGGCACTGATCTCTTAAATGGCCGTCACCCTAGTAAAATGGTAGAACCTACACCCGAGGATAATGCGCCAGAACATGTAGTTCATTTGATGTATGGAATGTGTGAGGCAATGCCGGCCGCGCTGAGGCTTTATGGTCATCCAGACTTGTTGATGATTGCTGAATCAATAAATGGCGAGGATTTTGTGCCCTATAATGATGCCATTTTTGTTAAACAGCCCGGCCTAGGCGGATCGGTCGCCTGGCATCAGGATGGTGTTACACACTGGGAATCAGAAGACTGGGACGAAGGAATACATGGGTTTAATTTCCAAGTTCAACTCTATGAAACGACACCTGCAAATAGTCTGTGGGTTATTCCGGGCAGTCATAAAGATGGAAAAGCGGATATAAAAGGCATGATAGAAGAGAACTCGGGAAGCATCCAATTGCCTGGCGCTGTTCCCTTAATTTGTGCCCCAGGCGACGCCACAATTGTTAATAGACAAATGGTTCATGGGTCTTTTGCAAACACCTCACCCAATATTAGGATCTCGATAACTTTTGGTTTTCACCGTCGCAAGTCGGTGTTGGGTCAAAAAGCTGCACTTGGAATGAATGGCACCAACGCAGTGTATGATGAAAAAAGGATTTTTGAGCGAGCTGCAGTAATACAAGTAGCCATTGACGCACGGAAGCAAAAATATCGCGATGAACAGTCTTTTGATTACAAGCCTTTCACTAACCTTAAAGATGAGTACAGATTTTCTGACACAACCTTCAACTCAGTTATTAAAGACTACAATACAAAAGATCTCGCGATTTGAGATTGCAAAAAACGCTGTAAAAAAGCTATCTGGGAATTATCCGAAGCGACTGCATCTCTTGTAAAAGTTCTAATACCATTTGTTCGGTGTCAATACAGTCAGAGAAACCGTGCTTTCTTATTTTTATGTTGCTCATGTGATGCGGGTTCGGCCTTTGGCCATAGCCAAAAATATAGTCTGCAAACCGCCAGGAAGGTACAAGATCGGCGAGCGAATAGCTTTTCAAAGAATGCTTTTCAATAATACGGCTCCATACTTTAGCGTTCTCTGGCATCAGTTTCGCCAGAGACATTGGTTGTGGTGATCCATATTCCATATCAAAAAGTTCCGCAACCCTTGGCCAAACATAATGCCATATATAAACATCACCGTTCGTGATGTTATAAATTTGATTGGAAGCTATTTCATTGTTCCCAGCCCATTCAACCGCACGCGCGATTAAGCGGGCATCAGTGGCCTCACCTATTCGTTCAGCCCCACCTGGAAACCTAAGAGGTATTCCCACCTCGCGTGAAATCGCTGCATAAGCCCCAATTGCTGCGATTATATTTAGCGGACTTCCCGCGGCCACACCGCACACCAGTTGGGGGCGTAGAATGGTCCAAGTCCATTTTTTATTTTTCTGAAATTCGGAAAGCCAATCCATCTGGTCATAGTAAAAATTGGGCCCCATTGAGCGCGGGTCTGTTTCTCTAGCCGGCATTTTGAAGGGCCCTAAGTGACCCCCATAGGCCTTTGTACCTTGCATTAGCGTTATATGTGCCAGATTTGGCGCATTCCTTTCTGCGTTCTCAACTAAATTACGCAGCATTTTCAGATTTATTTCAGCGTGATCCGCCTGTGCCCAGCCGCCAGTAACGTTGTCTTTTTCAAATACTGCAGAGTAACAAACATGGGTTATGTCTTTAAGGTCTGCGAGTTTGTTTTTACAATCGTCCGCATTCTGAAGATCGACGCTTTTCCATTCTATTTCAGCATCAAAGTCTGATTTGGAGCGAGATAGACCGACTACATCCCAATCTTTTAATTTACTGAAGTGGCTTACGGCACTTCGGCCAACAATTCCTCGGGCACCAGCTACAAGAAGCTTTTTTTTGCTAGTCAAAGCCATCCGCGTCACCCTGCACAACTGAATTGATCTTATTTACTCTTCAACCTATTTACGTTTTCCATAAGCAAGTCAAAAAATTTCCTTATATTTTATTCCGCGGCGCGGGGCTGACTATCTGCGTCAGAGTGTTGCGAAAATTTAGGCATTACTTCTTTTGCCAGCATTGTCAACGAGCGTTGGCAGAACACCTTGTCATCCCATTCATGGGCCATTGCAGTAAGAACACCAAAATGACCCGTTAGATCCCGTAACGCCACAAGTTTATCCAACACTGTTTGCGGTGAGCCAAAAGTGCACTGTTCCTTCGCGATTTCCTGCCAAGTGATATTATCGGGATCAGGATGACCCTCGGGAGCTACATATTTGGTTAACTTTCTCGCCTTAATAGATGACAGAAAGTACCGATACCAGTAGCTCATTGGCCCTTCCGGATTCAGAACATAGTCTAATGCCTCCCCGTCAGAAGGGGCTACGACAATACTTCGAGACACACGCCATATATTTGGGTCGGCTTCGCGGCCTGCCTTCTCGCAGCCTTCAGCATAAGTCTGCCAGTGGCCTGATGTATAACGCGGATGTAAGAAAGCTGCTCCAGATATCGGTATCCATCCGTTTTCGCCTGCTATTCGAGCACTGTTAGATTTCGGTGACATAATTGATATCGCCACAGGAGGACCGGGTTTTTGATATGGCTTGACAAAATGCCCTACACCAAATTCGGATCGTGCCATGTCCTCAATTTTTACGTTCCAGTATTTACCTTCAATTGAATATGGTGGCTCGCCATCCCAAATTGACTGAATGAGTTCCATTGATTCTCTAACCATATCGTTCCGGTCAGTGTCACCCCCTACCTCGAATAGTTCGACGTCGGAGCTAAGGCTTCCGGTTCCAATCCCCATTTGAAATCGTCCACGCGATAGATGATCAAACAATGCAGCTTGCGCAGCAACTTGGGCAGGGTGATGATTAGGCAGACAAAATACTCCCGTACCCAACTTAATAGTTTTCGTTTCTCCCAAAAGCGTCGCTAGAAAAACCAGTGGAGCTGTAATAGGCTCGACGGTGGCCGAGGCATGTTCGCCAACCCAAACCTCATGAAAACCAAGCTTATCTGCCAACAGAATTGTTTCTCGGTCTTCCTCAATCACCTGCGTTTGGTCACGGTTTACATCGTGTACAGGTTGCATAAACATCCCTAATCGCATGATCTGTCCCCCCAATGTTTCCTCTAAATCTCTACATTGGTACCAGCGTAACATAACCGCCTAAATAAAAATACTCTCAAAGATCATTGTCTAAAAATCTGATAAGGTCTTTCTTGCCAGCGATGGAAAATATCTCGAGAATACAACAACGAGCATATCTGCTTCGTAGTCATTTCAATTCAGAAGTGTTTGGAATAAAAAATATTAAGATCTCTCTCAAAGCGCCTGCCCTTTTATTACGGATGGCTGATCTTATTCGGTGTTTGCTGTGCTGGATTTGCGAGGCAGGGGCCAGCCGTTGCAACTCTTTCAATTTTTGTTACGCCCATGACCACCGAACTCGACTGGTCTCGGACGATGATTTCAGGTGCCGTGTCACTAGGTGGGGTCCTGGCTGCCTTAGTATCGCCATTTGTAGGTATAATCGTTGACAAGCATGGGGCGCGCTTCGTTCTTTGTTTGGCTATATGTACAACCGCNGCTTGTTCGATCTTAATTTCCTTTACCCATTCTATCGTAATATTCTACTTACTGTTNTGCATTGCTCGTATGAATTTTGCNGGCCCATTCGATATCGGAATATACGGCGCAATAAACAACTGGTTTGTTCGCCTNAGGCCACANGCAGTTTCGATAGCTACTGTTATGCAAATGNTAGGGCTNACTGCCATGCCATTGATAGCATTCGCNGCGATGAGTATTGATGGGTGGCGTATGGNNTGGGTAGTCATCGGATGCACTGTATTTTTGATAGGGTTCCTTCCTAACTTTCTTCTTTTGTATAGAAAACCCGAAGATATAGGTTTACTTCCAGATGGAGATAAGCTCAAAGTTGANCAGCAAAACACTGAAAACANGCGGATAGAACCCTCGTTTTCAAGAGCTGAAGCCATGAAAACTAGTGCATTCTGGCTCTTAATTCTGTTTACCGCACTGGTGTTTCCTATTCAGGCCGGAATAAGCCTTCACCAAGCTCCCCACCTAATCGAAAGAGGTGTATCATCGGCAAGTGCTACGTTTATAGTTAGCACTTTTTCCCTCGTCTCCGGGGCCTCCGCTCTATTATATGGATTGGCTGTCAGACGCTTTGGAGCGAGAACAAATCTGTTTGTTTCTTCAGTTTGNCTAGCTCTCGGATGCATTCTGATGACCAAAATCCAGTCAAGCAGTTTNGGTTATGCTGCCGCAATATTTTTTGGAATAGGGATNGGNGGTATTTTATGCGTTTTACCCATCATTTGGGCAGACTACTACGGCAGAACTAATTTTGGAGCAATTCGAGGTGTAGTCTTGACCGTTCANGTTGCGGCTCAAGCCTTGGGCCCAATATTGTCCGGAGCCATGCANGATTGGACGCANAACTATGACCTGTCTCTTTTGNTTTTTTCGCTTATGGCAATTTTATCAGCCCTTATTTGTCCNTTAATTCGTNCTCCAAGCCCTTAATAGTTTGCGCAACTGGCCACGATTTGTTGAAAAGGATGTTTTAGAAATTGTTACTTAAACAATATTTCGACTGGCAAAGTCATCGATTTGTTCTCGCTCATAACCCAAACTTTCTAAGATCTCCGCCGTATGTTGACCAAGCTGGGGTGCCCTGCCAACCTTCACTGGTGTTTCTGAAAAGTTCCATGGTGAGCCATGCACTTTTAATTTTTCACCTAACTCAGGATACTCAATTTCGGTGATGTAGCCNTTTTGAAGCACATCGGGATCTCTTGAAGCTTCCAAAAGCGTGTTTATCGGCGCAGAAACAATGTCAGCCTCACGAAGTATCTTAATCCAACTTTCCCGCTTNCCCGTTCTAAATAATTCGGCCAGGGTTTNTAATATCAAAGATTTTTTCTTCTCGGAAACAAGTGCCAATCCCAAATCAGAAGCTCCTCTTTCTTCAAGAGTGTCCCAAAACCCTAGAGCCCGCATAGCTTTTTCCCAGTGCCTATGGTCCAGTTGAAATACCATTGGCCTCCCGTCTTGATCATCAAAACTGGCTGCTATACCTGGATATTCTCTTGTACCATTTATTCGAGCGCCAGCTATAGGGTTTGAGTCACGCCACATGGTGGTAGTCATTGTCCAACCCATAAGCCGCACTACTCCTCCCACAAGTGATGTTTCAACCTTCTGGCCAATACCTGTATTTTTGGCGTGATAAAGCGCTGCTAGCAGGCCGCCGAATGTTAGAATTGCACAAGTCTCATCTGCTACCGAGACAAGCCCGGTTCGCATTGACTCGCCAGGCCCAGCATAGGCCTCAGCTATCCCTCCTAATGCCTGACCAACAGCATCCGTTCCTGCAAAACTTCCGTGAGGCCCCTTCTGACCGTAGGCTGAAATAGAGGCATAAACCAATGCGGGATTTATCTTTCTTAATTCCTCATATCCAAAGCCATTTTTTTCTGCTGCCCCTGGGCGAAAGTTTTGGCCAAAAACATCAGCCTTCTCTACTAACTGATGCAAAATCGAACGCCCCTCTTTTGTTTTTAAATTGAGNGTTATACTTTTAACACCCCTGTTATTTGTTTCGAAAAAAGAACTTATTTGACCTTTGAGCTCACCTGCGGTTCTTGACCGGTCACCCGTTCCAGGAACCTCAACTTTTATAACCTCAGCTCCTAAATCTGCCATCAACATGTACGGTACCGTTCCCGCCTGGGCTGTCGAGCAGGCGACAACTTTTACACCCGTCAATGGTCCTGCTTTATTTTCCATAAAATTTTACCTTCTAAAATGTTAAACGGGCACTAACTTAACTTCCAATAAATCGGATGTTTAGCAGCGTATTCGAGACACCTGGTGATCGCTATTTTATAATACAATGCTACTTTTCCGAAAAAAATGATAATAGCTTTTTGTTCAGTCTTTCGGGAGCTTCTTCCGGAATAAAATGACCGCAATTATCAAAGACTTCTCCTTTGACATTATCTGCTACTCGGCGGAGAGAGTCTTCGGTTTGTGTTCCCCTTCCTCTCGCATGAGGGTAACTTACCCCGCCTCCTATAGCTAATACAGGCATGGGGAGCTTTAGCCGGAGAATATTCTCCTTATTATCCTCTATATCCTTTTGAAGCTCTCTATAATAAGAAAATCCCGCTCGCATCGCCCCGGGTTGTCTGTAAGTTCTTACATATTCGTCAATATCAACCTCTGTAATCGCGTTAGGCACATAAGAGAAGGTCCTATAAAACCAACCAAGATAAACTTTTTCCCGGCCATGAGTTAATGCTTCCGGTAAATCTAAGGTCATGTGAAACTGATGATGCCATCTTCGTCCTCCCTCCGAAAAATCTCCCCCACAGCCAGGGATCGTNACATCTAATATCACNAATTTAGTAACAGAATCCGGATGCGCTGCTGCCAAAGCATAGGCCGTTGGCCCACCCCAATCATGCCCAACTACAAAGAAATTACTATAGCCAAGAATTTCATTCATTAACCGCCATATGTCATAAGCCACTGTNTTTTTATCATAGCCAATTAACGGACGCGAGCTATCACCTAATCCTCTGAGATCGGGTGCTATAACTGTATAGTTTTGTGACAGGACAGGAATGACGTGCCTCCATTCCCACCAGGTTTGAGGCCATCCATGCAACAACACCACTGGAGGACCGTCCCCGGCTACAACATAATGTATTATTACGTCGTCTAGGTTTGCAAAATTATGCTTTACATTTAGGTAGTTATCCATGGACTTCCAATACTTAGAATTAGTTTAACCTAAAGATTAGATCAGTATGACTTCGGGAGGCCAAGCACTCTTTCGGCTATGTAACAAAGGATTAAGTGCGGCGTTATTGGCGCAATTCGATGTATTAGGGCTTCACGCATATATCTTTCAACATGGTATTCCTTTGCGTATCCCATTCCACCGAGGGTCATAATTGCTGTATTACAGGCTTTAAAGGTCGCTTCGCCCGCCAAGTACTTGGCAGCGTTAGCGATTGCCCCGCATTCTTCGCCACGNTCGTAAAGCTGAGCCGCTCTGAAGGCCATTAAATTCGCAGCTTCTAGCTCTGCCCAACTTTCGGCTAAGGGATGCTGTATTCCTTGGTTCATTCCGATCGGCCTTCCAAAAACAATCCGCTCTTTTGCATAATCAGTTGCTTTAAATAACGCAGCTCGCCCAAGCCCTATCAGACCGGCCGCGATCAGAATTCGTTCCGGATTTATTCCATGCAGCAAGTACCGGAACCCCATTCCTTCCTCGCCAATTCGGTCCTCAAAAGGGATTTCCATACCATCAAAAAAAATCAAATTGGAGTCAACGCAGTCACGTCCCATCTTATCGATTTTCGTTATTTCGACTTTAGATCTATCTAAATCTGTATAAAANAGGCTTAATCCATCGATTGGTTTATCTACCGAACTTTCGTCCGCAGTTCTTGCTATAAGTAAAATCTTATTTGCGACTTGTGCTGTCGTCGTCCAGGCCTTCTGACCTGTAACGACATATTTATCGTTTCGTCGAATAGCTCTGGTTTTTAGCCTCGTAGTATCCAGCCCAGTCTCTGCTTCTGTGACAGCGAAGCATGCGATGTCATCTCTAGTAATTATAGACGGCAGCATACGTTTTTTTTGTTCCTCCGTGCCATACCGGACAACCGGGTTTAATCCAAATATGCCTAAACTNACCGATGACACTCCTCCATTTCCGGCGCCGGATTGCGATATTGTCTGCATTAGAATCGCAGCTTCTGTAATCCCAAGACCCGCTCCGCCGTATTGTTCAGGCATCGCTATCCCCATATAACCTTGATCCGCAACTGCTTNACAAAACTCTTCCGGAAATTCGCCGTCCGAATCTCGCTTTAGCCAGTATTCATCACCAAATTCAGCACATAATTTATTAACACTATCTCGTATTTGAAGTTGCTCTGTCGTAAAATCAATGCTCATTTTACTTTCCTCTTAATGCACATAGGGTCGCACTGTAGCCGCACTTCTAGATGTCCTGTAGATCTTAAGTATACAGTAAGTATTCTCAAAGAGAGCTTATCATCATATCACTGATCCCATATGCCTTATTTTATCCCGTAGAGTACAATAAATTGAAATCAACCGGCTTTGTTGTATGGAAATAAAAATAAAGAAACTTGCGGGAGCGATTGGGGCTGAAATTTCTGGCCTTCAAGTGAGTAATATATGTGAAGAGCAATTTGAAATTATCAACGATGCGCTCCTAAATCACGGTATTATTTATTTTCGCGAACAAGCAATATCTCCCAAAGAACAGCTTGATTTTGCGAAGATGTGGAATGAACCGCACCTACACCCTTATCTAAACGGGCTTCCAGAATTCCCAGAGATAATCGAAATTGTCAAAGAACCTAGCGACCCAAATAATTTTGGAGACCACTGGCATACTGATCAAATATTCACCCCAGTGCCAGCGATGGGAACAATGTTATACGCTAAGGAGGTACCACAAGCCGGCGGGGACACTATGTTTGCATGTATGGAGAAAGCCTACGAAAACTTGTCTGATGCAATGAAAAAGATGCTGGGTAAACTTTCAACATCTAACCGCTACGATAAAAGCGCAGCTAGATCAGACAAGATGCNAAACAAAATTCCGAATCCTGATGAACCAGCCGCGGTGGCGGTTCATCCGCTGATAAGAGTGCACCCCGAAACGGGCAGGCCAAGCCTATATCTAACCGACCCGCAAACAACCACTCATTTTAATNCTATGACGCCCGAAGAAAGCCTCCCATTAATAACTTTCCTTCTCGATCACGCCACGCGCCCTGAATTTACCTGCCGATTAAATTGGGAGGTGGGAACGCTAGCAATATGGGATAATCGAAGAGTACTTCATATGGCATTAAATGATTATCCAGGCCAACGCCGTGTTATGCACAGAATAACAATCAAAGGGACACTGCCGACCGGCTTAACCCAATCTAACTAATTCATACTTTAACAAGTTTCCAAATAAGGATTTAATTTTTGCTGTCTAATTTAAATCCTTTAAGATAGTTCAGCAAAAAATTAAAATCTCGGGCAGAAAATATAACAATAAAGCGGATCAATTAGGTAGAATTTAAATGGTCGAATTTACAGAAGTCGCATCCGGTTTAGGTTTCCCTGAAGGCCCAGTCGCTTTGCCAAATGGAGACATATTACTGGTCGAAATTCAAACAGGCAGACTAACAAAGGTACAAGCGGACGGACGCAAATCCATTATTACTGAGCTCGAGGGCGGGCCTAATGGTGCGGCAATAGGGCCGGATGGGCGCTGTTATATTTGCAACAACGGCGGGATGCCGTTTTTTGAAAAAGATAATCTGATACTGCCCAGTCTTTCAACGCCAGATGCCCCAACCGGCTGGATAGAAGCTGTAGATCTGAAAACGGGCCTTACAGAAACGCTCTATACATCTTGCAACGGCGCACCTCTAATTGGCCCGAATGATATTGTGTTCGACTCATCTGGTGGGTTTTGGTTCACGGATCATGGTCATACTAGACGACGCGATAGAGATAGAGGGGGTGTATTCTATGCAACGATCGACGGCTCTCACATACAAGAAGTCATTGCACCTATGGACGGTCCAAATGGGATTGGGCTATCGCCAGATGGGTCACAACTGTACGTCGCAGAAACCCCTACAGGCAGACTCTGGTCTTTTAAAATCAAGCATCCCGGCCAAATAGAAAATCAAAAAAGAATTGTCCCTTGGGAAAAAGGTCAGCTAATTGCAGCCCCGGAGGGCTATCATTTATTTGACTCCCTTGCGCTCGATAGCCTGGGAAATATCTGTGTTGGATCGATACCAGGTAAAATTGACGTTTTCTCGCCAACTGGCCAACAAATAGACCGGTTTGTTTTACCAGATATTTTCCCAACAAACATATGCTTTGGAGGGCCGGAGCTGGATACAGCATTTATTACCTTATCGTCGACTGGTAGGCTGATATCCATGAAGTGGTCGATCCAAGGGCTGGCGTTAAATTTTTCAAGCGCCTGAAATCCTGGCGGCTACTAGTGTCGCTAAAAAGGTTTATCCCCACTCAACTAGGAATTAAAGATGAATTCACAATTCAACAAAAAAGAACCCTTATCTGAAAATACATCCTTTTCGGCTAAGTTTAATAATTCGCCATTCGAAGGACCGCTCGTCATTAACGAATTGGCAGGTCCTTTTAATACCACATTAGGACTAACACATTGCCCAGGTCGCAGCAGTAAGCATTCAAAATCAAATTTATGGAATAGAGACCTGTTAGAAGACTTTATGGAAATTCAAAATTGGGGTGCAGATGTNCTTATAAGCCTGATTGCTTCGCAAGAATTTGTACAATTAGGCGTTCCAGAATTTCCAGAAGTGGCAAACCGCCAAAAATTCGATTGGTACCACTTGCCAATACAAGACTTTCACGCACCGGGNAGCAAGTTTCAGGAAGCATGGAACAGAGACGGGGAAACAATATTAAAATATGTCACTACTGGTTCTAAAATCATGATTCACTGTGCTGCCGGCTTGGGCAGAACTGGCACTTTTGCGGCAAAGATTTTAACTAACTTTGGATGGGATCCAAGAACNGCTATAAAAGAAGTGCGCCGGATTCGNCCTGGCGCAATCGAGAGAAAAATTCAAGAGCAATACATCTTAAATGATACGCCNCTTTAATAGTCAGATAATAAATTACTAAAAAAGGGAACTCTATGAAGGGAATAGTTGTCTGTCCTCAGCCTAAAGCAGCTAACATTGGCGCAGAAATTTTGGAACGCGGGGGCAATGCTTTTGATGCAGCGATAGCAGCAGCCTTTGTACAAATGGTTGTTGACCCATTTATGTGTGGCATTGGCGGAATGGGAACGCTGCAATACTTCAGCAGCCAAAAAAATCTTCATGGAATGATCGATTTTCATAGCCGCGCTGGAGAAAAAGTATCCCCAGCGATGTGGGAACACGACCTAATTGGCCGTTCTGAAGTAAATGGATACAGCATGTTTGCGGATTACAGAAGCGAACTTGGATACTCGTCGATAATGATACCTGGGAGTATTTCTGGGTTTTGGGAAACACACNAAAAGTTGTGCAGCTGGGATTGGCAAGATCTCCTGGAGCCGGCTATTAATATTGCTAAAAACGGTTTCTCTATAGATCAACATGTTTATGACTTTTGGACACGACCANCTCCGGAAGGAATTCCAGGCGGCATCGCACGAATAAAGGCTACAGAGGCCTGTTCAAAAATTTATTTGATAAAGGATCAAGGAGTGCCTTCGGTTGGGGAAATTATCCGTAACACTGACATGTCCAAAACTCTTGCTCAAATAGCCAAGCAAGGAAGTACCACTTTCTATAATGGTGAAATCGCAGAGAGAATTATAGAAGATTTCGAAAACAATGGTGCCTTTATCACTTTTAATGACCTAAAAACGTATACCGCAAGGTTTGAAAATCCGGTAATAGGCTATTACCGAGGTCATAAAATTGCATCTAACCCTCCACCTGGAAGTGGAGCTATTTTAATTCAAATGCTCCAAACTCTTGAGCACTTTAATTTATCAAATCTAGGTCATAATACTGGCGAGACGATGAACATTATCGCTTCAACTATGAAACTTTCCCACCATGATCGCGACAAACACCTCTCCGATCCAGCTTTCTTGGAAGTAGATACCGATTTTCTAATTTCTACTGAAAGAGCTGCCGAACATGCCTATAAAATAAAAAACAAACAACAGTTACCCNTAACCCCCGCTGGCGNCCCATCCTGCACAACACATCTTTGCACTATTGATGAGAAAGGCAATACCGTTTCAGTAACACATACATTGGGGACGGGAAGCGGCGTTGTAACGCCTGGCTTAGGTTTCGTTTATAANAATTCCATGAAATTAGCTGACGCTATTTCCGGAAGGCCTAACTCGATAGCTCCGGGAAAGGCCCGTACTACCGGGATGGTCCCGACAATCCTTTTCAAAGACGGTGAACCCTTCATTATTCTCGGCGCTCTTGGCGGGTCGGTAATCATATCAGCTGTATTACAGACTATTATAAATATTATTGATTTTGGGATGTCCCCAATGGAAGCCGTATCCGTCCCNCGCATACACTGCGAAGGTGATTTTGTTCATGTTGAATCTAGAGTTGAAAGTTCACAATTATCTATCCTTGAGTCTCTCGGTCATAAAATAAAGAAGTCACCATACAGTTTCGACCCAATGATGGCCCGTTCTCATGTAATCGCTAGAAATGACAGTAGCTGGAAAGCTGGAGCTGATCCTCGAAGCGGAGGCGGGATTGCTTTAGCTCGATTTTAGTCTACGGTTTAAAGTGTTTTCAAATGAAACCGGCGTATGTATCCCCGTCTCTATGCCTCCAAATTACTCAGTGTAAAATCAAGTAAACCAAGCGCTAATTTGTCAAACTTTTTATCCTCTCCATTCGTCTCTTCGCTGTGCTGATAACGAAGAAATATTTGCTGAAACACGACAGCTAATCGAAACTGAGCTAGCACCTTATAGGGAATAATTTGTGAAATATTTTGTTTTGTTCTTTCGGCATATTGACCAATTAACTCATCTCTTTTTGGAAAACCCGGTTCAAGAGTCGGCATCTGTTTAAGAGATAACATAGCTGTCGGATCGTCTTTCTGGGCCCAATAACTNAGCANCACTGCAAAATCCCAGATTGCATCGCCTCGTGTCCCCAAATCCCAATCGATTAAGGCTTTCGGTCTAAGGTCAATTGGTTCCAGGATTATGTTATCTAATTTGTAATCATTATGCAGTAAAACCGATGGTCCTTGCGCCGGAATTCGTGCTAGCAGCCACCGTTCAATTTTACCTATTTCATGAGAAAGACTATCTCCCCAAGCTGCGTTTGCCCGTTTCAGCCAACCNTTGGCCGTTCGAGAAAAATAATTTTCTGTCCTGCCTAGATCACCTAGACCAACCTTAATTGGGTCTATCGAATGAAGGCTGATCAGGATATTTAAAAGTTCTTCTGTTAGATACTTTCCGNTCNCACTTTTGTTTTCCAGATAATCGGGCAGCCGGGAGTTAATTGTAATCCCTGGCCTGTATTCCATTACGATGAATGGGACTCCCCACACATTTAAATCACTGCCAACGAACAAACATTTTGGAACTAATGGGAAAACTGGGTGTAAAGCCTTGAGAACTTTTGCTTCNCGAAGCATATCATTAGCTCCTGGAACAAGTATACTCATCGGCGGCCTTCTTAGGACAGCGGGTCTGCCATCAAAGATAATATAATAATTTAGATTCCCAAAACCTGCTGCAAACTGTCTAGGGGGTTCGGATAGCTCNAAATAGTGACCCATNTCACTTAGATGAACTTTTAGTGCCTTCCAGTCTTGATTAACCGCAGAGTTTATTTCTTTGAAAGGGGCTTCATTAACTGGCACACTCATGTTGTAAAAAGATCTCCATATTCTGACGGTTCTTTAACTCCACTGTTACAGAGCGGTAAATATTATGTCATGAATATATAAATGTTTTAAAAAATAAGAGAGAAGTATGGTCAAAATTCAGAATGTCGCAAAAGAAAAATTGCACGCGGGGGAACTAGTAATAGGAGTGGGGCTCCGACAAGCAAGGACAGTGGATATCGCAAAGGCGATGAAAACGGCGGGCTTTGATTGGNTGTTTATCGATATGGAACATAACTCCATGGATTTGGANACAGCTATTCAGATAAGTGTNACAGCTCAGGATGTGGGCATTACGCCANTGATNCGGGTTCCGGGATTTCAGCACTTTCATGCAAGCCGAGCTTTGGATGGCGGGGCACAGGGTATTGTTGTTCCGCACGTCGACACAAAAGACACAGCCATCCAAATGATCGATCAGTGCAAGTNCCCGCCAATAGGACATAGATCGGTCGCAGGTGCTCAACCGATGCTTGATTTTCAGACTTTTCCAATGCATGAAGCCACAGAGGCAGTCAACAATGCTACTCTTACTGTGTTAATGCTCGAAACTCCAACTGCTATCAAAAATGCCAGCGAGATCGCTTCTATAGAAGGGGTTGATTGTTTACTGATAGGAACGAATGATCTCTGCATGGAAATGGGAATTCCGGGCGAACTTGACCACCCAAAAGTGATTGAAGCATACGAGCAGACGATTGCAGCTTGCAAAATGCATGGTAAATTCGTTGGAATGGGCGGGGTGTATAATTTTGATTTGATGAAAGAATATATAAACTTGGGCGTTCAATTGGTTCTCGCCGGAAATGACCTAAGTTTTATGATATCCGCGGGGAAAGAACAGACCAAAAAAATACGCGGTCTGGTCTAGAAAAACCAAGGAGAAATATATGTCCAATCCGCTGTGGAAACTGGGAGCAACCGAGACAGCAGAACTAATTGCAAAAAAAGAAGTGAACGTAAAAGCTGTCATCGAAACTCATTTAGAAAGACTTCAGGAGATCAACCCAAAAATAAATGCCGTCACTAAAAGCTTGAATACCCAGGCTATGGAAATGGCCGTTTTAGCCGATGAAAAAATTTCNAAAAATGAAGCCCTTGGCCCGTTACACGGGGTCCCTGTTACGATAAAAGATAATGTGGACGTAGCAGGTCAGCCAAGTCCAAACGGTCTAAGTAAATTGAAAGATAATATTGCACCTTCCAACTCGCCGGTTGTCGATAATCTTCTGAGAGCCGGCGCGATCCCGATAGGCCGAACCAATACGCCTGAGTTTAGCCTCCGCTGGCATACCGGAAACCCACTTTTTGGCGATACTTTGAACCCTTGGGACAAAAATATCACTCCAGGCGGCTCTTCTGGAGGAGCCGCGGCTTCGCTGGCTGCCGGCATTGGGTGCATTGCTCATGGAAACGACCTGGGAGGCTCGCTCCGATATCCCGCTTATTGTTGCGGGCTTGCAACGATCAAACCTACCCAAGGGATTATACCTGCATTTAATCCAACAGCGGGAGAAGATAGACCCCCAATGATGCAGCTGTTATCCACCCAAGGGCCAATAACAAGGTCTATAAGTGATGCAAGGCTTGCATTTAATGCAATGACCAGACTTGATCGAAGAGATCCATGGTGGACACCAGCATCTTTGCCTAAATATAGTAAGTCAGGTCCTAAAAAAGTTGCACTCGCCACAGAAATTCCTGGCCCCCCGCTTGCTAAAGAGGTAAAGCAATCCTTAAGGGATGCGGGAAAAATACTAGAAGACGCGGGATGTATCGTTGAAGAAATTTCTCCCCCTGAAATTTCTCGCTGCGCCCAAGTGTGGGCAGGTTTGATAGGAACAGAACTAAGGTCAATCCTGCGTAAAACTATGGACGATTTAGGCTCAAGTCAGATAAATACTGCCCTAAATTTTCTAGAAAGCTTCCATAAGGAATGCACTTTATCGGAATACATCAGGCTTGGAATGGAAAGAACCCGCCTTATGCGCGAATGGTCAATGTTTCTTGAAGAATATCATATAATTATTGGGCCAGTATCGAATCTTCCCCCTTTTGCACCGAATGAGGACATCCTAGATAACGAGCATGCAAAAGTTATCTTCAGTGCTCATAGTCTACTGGTAACTGTTAATCTGCTTGGAATACCTGCTGCAACAGTGTGCACAGGACTTCAAGACGGTAAACCATATGGTGTTCAATTAATAGGATGGAAATACAACGAGCAACTATGTTTAGACGCTGCACAGACTATAGAGAACCATGTCGGGACTCTAACACCTATAGATCCGAAGTTTGCCTGATATAAATTAAGGTGGTGGGCACGACTGGGATTGAACCAGTGACCCCCTCGATGTCAACGAGGTGCTCTCCCGCTGAGCTACGCGCCCCTACCGCATCCTTCGGCAAACACCAGAGCCGTCGTTATAACGAAAAAAAAAGAATTGGCAAGAAGTAAACCAATATCGAGCAAAAACCGTAATTTTTTTTAACGTTTTCATGACACAGAAGCAGCATCGCGCTAAAATTAATAATGAACATCTCACGAACAAATATAGAAGAACCCATCAGCATTCAGTTTCCCAAAAAACAGTTGGCACCTTTAGTTGTTTCGTCGCCTCACAGTGGATCCAACTACCCTCTGGAATTCGTGGAAAAGTCTGCATTATCGAAGCTGAAACTGCGCTCATCGGAGGACTGTTTCGTCGACGAAATTTTCAGTCAAGCCTCTGAAATTGGGGTTCCTCTTCTTAAGGCCCTTTTCCCAAGGGTATTTGTAGATGTAAATAGAGGGCCTTTTGAATTAGACCCCGCTATGTTTGATACGGCTCTACCCGATTATGTCACTACTAAAAATCAACGAATTTTTGCCGGCCTTGGCACTGTCGCAAAAGTCGTTTCAAACGGCGAAGAAATTTACAAGCAAAAGTTAAATTTTGATGATGTAAAAAAGAGGATTGAAACTTACTACAACCCCTATCACCTAGAGCTAAAAAAACTCGTCGAAAAAACACGGGATAATTTTGGCTTCTGTATTCTCCTTGATTGCCATTCGATGCCGTCTAATGCTGCCAGGTCGGCAGCCCCAAAACCTTTTGGGAAAAAGGGAGTGGACATTATCCTTGGCGACTGCCACGGCAGCTCTTGCCACCCTTCCATCATGAACACAGCGCTGGAAAGCCTAACCAAAGCTGGTTTTTCTGTTAAACGCAATAATCCGTATGCTGGAGGCTTCATTACACAACATTATGGTAAGCCATATGAAAATGTTCATGCTGTTCAAATTGAAATCAATCGCTCTTTGTATATGAATGAAAAAGCATTGGAACGTCTTAATGAAATTAGTGAGTTAACCCAAATTATGACTGATTTCATGAAGGATATGGGGCAAAAACTAGACCCTATGGCCCACTTTAAAGGCGCCGCTGAGTAATTTATTGAATTTTGGCACAATTGTTGCTCCTCACATCCTAAGTGAGGTGCTCAATAATGTATGTGAAAACAGCGTTTCTTTTTACTCTAACTGCTAGCCTTTTTTGGCTTAAAATGGCTAACACCGCGCCAATAAATTGGGCGGCATCGAACCTATGTTTAAAAGCTGCCGAGCCTGTTGAAAAACGTTTAAATGCGCCAAGTGGGCTCTTGCAGGCAATTTCTCTTAAAGAAACAGGAAGATGGTTCCAAAAACAGGGCATTAGCTATCCCTGGCCATGGACTGTAACAGCAAATGGCAAAGGTATTTATTTAGCAACAAAGGCGGAGGCAATACGCAAAGTAAAGCAATTACAGGGAGAGGGGATAAGAAATATCGACGTTGGGTGCATGCAAATAAATTTATTCTATCACCCTAACGCATTCGACAATCTTGAGCAGGCTTTAGATCCACAAATAAATACCAAATATGCAGCAAAATTTTTAACGAACCTATATGAAAACAACGGTTCCTGGAATTTAGCTATTGAGAGATATCATTCGGGAGATGCCGTGCGCGGTCAGAAGTATAGAAGAGCCGTTATCGCATTAAAAAAACAGGTTGCTGAACTAAAGAGGAATCCACCTACCCCCTCCAACTTAACAAAACTTGCTAAAAACAACTCAGTTTACAATCAACCAAACACAAGCAGCTTTAATAGTTTTGATCATCAGAATGTAGACTTTTATAAAAAGCGCGAACAAAAAAATCATGAGTTAAGAAAAGCTTTCTTAAAACGNAAAGCAAAAGTAATGAAGCGTTGGAGAGAAATGATCCAAAAAAGGAAGACATTCGGCAGAAGCCCGAATAATCGCCGATCCAGTTAGCGTTGTTCNTTCACCCAGTNNGAATGCAGCCANACGTTTTTTTGTTCTTTGGGCAAAGGAATTCGGCCTCGGATATCGTCTGCTATTTTTTCCGCCAGCATTATTGTGGGTGCATTCAGGTTCCCGCTGACAATAGAAGGCATTATCGAAGCNTCAACAATACGAAGTTTTTCCAAACCGTGCACTTGACCTTTTGAATTTACAACGGCTTCCTCANCTTTTCCCATTCTACAGGAGCAAGCGGGATGATATGCACTTTCCCCGCTTTTCCTGACAAATTCATCGATCTCCTGGTCACTCTCCACATCTTTCCCCGGAGAGAGTTCCGCTCCGGCAAAACTCTCAAATGCTGGCTGCGCGAGTATTTCGCGAGTNAATCTAATTCCCTCTCTCATTTCTTTTCTGTCTTGTTCCGTCTTCATATAATTAAAAACGATACTAGGAACATCCCCTGGATTATTTGACCTAAGTCGCACCTGTCCTCTNCTCGTAGGGCGCATAGGCCCGACATGAACTTGAAAGCCNTGACATAACTGAGGGCTGGTGCCATCGTAATTCACAGCTAGAGGCANAAAGTGGTGCTGTATATTAGGATGTTTAACACCTGCTGCAGAGCGTATAAATCCACCTGCTTCGAAATGGTTAGTAGCACCTAAACCTGTTTTTGTGGTGACCCATTGAATTCCAACTAGAAGTTTACTTATCAGGTTATTCACCTTAAATAGTGATATTGGTTTCAAGCATTGCATCTGAAGATAAATTTCTAAATGATCCTGCAAATTTGAACCCACNCCAGGCAAATGATGCCTTGGGTCGATGCCTGCGNCGCGGAGGTGATCTTCGGGGCCAATACCAGATAGCATCAAGATGTGTGGGGTATTAATTGCGCCGGCACATAAAATTACTTCTTTAGACGCAAAAAATCTCTGCATGTTTCCATTTTTGTACACCTCTACTCCAATGGCCCTATCGCCCTTAATTAATATTTTTGTAACTATTGCTTCAGAAAATATTTCAAGTGACTTCCGCTTTAATGCAGGTCGNAAATAGGCTTGTGCTGCACTTGACCTTCTGCCATTCCCAACCGTCATATCCATCCTGCCTAGCCCCTCTTGCTGATACCCATTGGGATCGACAGTTATTGGATATCCAGCTTGCCTTCCCGCTTCTACCCAAGCTCGATATAAAGGATTTTCCATTTTACCTGCGGTTACTCGAAGCGGTCCCTTTTCACCTCTATAATCATCACCGCCGATATCGAGACTTTCTGCTTTTTTGAAGTAAGGGAGGCATTCCGAATAGGACCATCCTGCACAACCATTCGAAAGAGACCATCTGTCGTAATCAAAGGCATGACCGCGAACGTAAGCCATTCCATTTATAGAACTCGACCCACCCCAAATCCTGCCCCGTGGACAGTACATTTTTCGGCCGTTCATATATCTTTCTGGTTCTGAAAAATAAGCCCAATTGTAACTATCATCAGCAAGCGGGTATGCCAGTGCAGCTGGCATGTGCACCTTCCAATTCCACCAACGGTCAGCGCCTCCCGCCTCTATAAGCACCACCGCATTTTCATTGTTTTCAGTTAGGCGGTTTGCGAGCACACAACCTGCCGATCCTGCCCCGACAATCAAATAATCGGCGTCTACTGATTTTTCCATTTAGAACCCAGTACCAGGCCTTTACGGCGCGCAAAATGATTTAAACTACTAGTTTCGGCCTATCTAGGATGACCTGCTGTCAGGCGGATCATCCTCGCTTTCCTTATCGATACGACCGTCCTCTGTTCGATATATTGATCGGCCAAATGGATTTTTCTTTATTTCGCCGATGTGGCCATAATCCCAAAGTCTGTAAACATTGAATATCATCTTTTCTTTAAGCCATTCATCGTCGACTTCCTGGGATCTGAAAAACAGATAGTGGATCCCGAATAACATCGACCAACCAAGCATGACCCAAAAGGTGCCCCATTTTTCCAAGAAGAAAAAATCAATGATTAATAATGAGCCTATTCCGGCCATGAATATTATTTGATGCAGCCTAAATAACCGCAAAATAAAAAAATAACAGTTCTCAATCATATGATACCAAGGCCCGTTAGAACAAGCGCCTGCGAGAAGGGTTTTCAGGCGCACGTTTTGGCAGCAACGAATACACACGACAGATTAAAATTATCCGCCACATATATCTAATAGAACACAACAAAATTAATAGCACCAGCAGCTCGTCAACTAATGCCATTTTTTCCGGAAAACCAAAAAAGAAAATTGCAAAGAAAACAATAACGGGGGCACTTGCTGCATACACTGCTGCATAAATTGTTTTAACAGTACCTACCAAAACAACGGCCGAGACAACCGTGAAACAGTAGATCGCAGCTGCCTTTGATACACCATAAGGCGCTTGCCCGGTTATCGATGTAAATGTTCCCATACCAAACAAAATTGCTGCCATTAAGGCGAAAAAAAACAACTCGTTATCTGCCTGGCTGCGGCTGAGATCTGAAACCTTTACAAAATAGGGAGTAGTTTCTGGATCCCAAACATATCTTTTAAGAAAGTTTTGCAGTTTGAACATTGGAACAGCTGCCCTTTAAGCCATACCGTTAAAGTAACAGGGCGCCCGAGAATAACAACGAGCGCCCCTTTTTTTGTTTATATCCCCAACCGGCATTCCGTCAGGTATAAATCAAATTATTTTTTGTCGTCACCAAGAATTTGCTCTGTCTGTTTAGCAAGATCTTCCTCAACAGAAACACTCAAGTCAACGTCCATTCGCTCTTTACCTTCAATGGTACTACCTTCATCTTCAGGCCATTCCAGCGTCATTAATTCGAAACGAGTACCCTCCGGAGCAAACAATGTTAGGAAAGATTGTATCCAAATACCTATTCCTGCGATTATGGCAACCAATAAACCTAATGTGAGAATTGTTTTAATAATGTACCGATAGGGGAGCCCCACCTGCGACGCTGATATTTCCATAATATCCCAAGATTCATAGGCAAATTGAGCCGCAAAAAAGCAAACAACTACGGTATATGGGATCATAAAGAAAGTCGATCCCAATAGCTCCAGCCAGGCTTTGCGCCGAAATCTTAAATGTTCGCGGATAACATCGACCCTGACCTGAGTATTCCAAACAACTCCAAACCCAAGTACCAATGCAAACAAGGCTGTGTGCAGGTGCCACTCCGTTTCCTGAAGGAGCGTCGATTCGAAAACGGGGCCTAGTCCGATGTTTTCAGCTGCATACTTCAGGTCAATCTGGAGCTTCCCTGTTTTTCGCAGACACACGTCATAAACGGTTATAACAATCATCGGAACAAAGAGGAGCGAAGCCCAACGACCGCACCAGTCAACGAAAGCTCTAATTTTATATACAAGGGTAATTAAAGAATCGGCAACGCCTGGCGAAAGTAAATTTCCGCCTGCTTGGTTGCCGCTATGAACAGTTCCTTCTGTAGACATAATGATCGCTCCTCCCTTAACCGTGAACGAAGTGCATTAGACCCAGTGCAATATCTGGGAATGCAAGCACCGTTATAACACCAAGTGCCTGCAAAATAACAAAGGGAATAATCCCTTTATAGATTGACTGAATTTTGATCTCCCTTGGCGCAATACCCTTCATATAGAATAGAGCGAAGCCAAAAGGCGGTGTCAAAAATGATGTCTGCAGATTGACCGCCAGAAGAATGATAAACCAAAATTTGATATCTTCCTGTGGAAGATGATCGCCAAAGTCCAAACCTGCCACAAGCGGCGTGAAAACCGGTAAAACAATCAGTGTAATTTCAAGCCAATCCAAGAAAAAGCCTAAAAAGAAAACGATGGCCATGATAAGGATCAACATACCCCATGCATCTAAACCGGCCTTTTCGACAATTAGATGTTCTACAACATCATCCCCGCCTAGAGATCGATATACATATGCAAAACAGGTTGCGCTAATTACGATAAAAAAGATCATAGAAACGGTTTTGGCCGACGTGTTGCAAACTTCAACTAGAGTTCCGTCTTTCAATCTACCGTTGAATATTGCTAAAAGCGTAGCCCCAAAAGCTCCAACGGCGCCGGCTTCAGAGGGTGTGGCCCACCCTAACAAAATTGATCCCTTAATAAGCGTGATAAGGAAAACCGGCGGGAGGAAACTTTTGGCAATCAATGGCCCCATCTCGCCCTTTGGAACATTTAAAAGATGCTCCGGNAACGGCGGTGCTAAACTTGGTTTTNCAGCAGANATCGTCGCTACGTAAATCAAATAAAACGCCGCNAGTGTAAGGCCTGGAGTAACAGCCGCCATAAAAACGTTACCGACCGATATAGCCATGAGATCCGCCATAATAATAAGCATGATGCTTGGNGGTATGAGAATNCCAAGAGTTCCGGAAGCTGCTATCACTCCGCATGACATTGCATGGCTATAACCCTGACGCATCATCGTCGGTAAAGCCAAAGCCGTCATCATAGTCACTGAGGCTCCAATGATGCCAGTCATTGCCGCCAAAATCGTACCCATCACTGTGACGGCTAATGCTAATGCNCCCGGCACCCGTTTTAATAGAACTTGAACACAGTACAGCAGATCGTTAGCTATACCGCTTCGCTCCATCATCACGCCCATAAAAACGAAAGCNGGAACAGCCACTAGGACAAGGTTTTCACAAGCTTGACCCCAAATTCNNGGNATNAAATTGAAATATTCAATAAGGGTGAACGANTCTATAAAATACCCTAAAANCCCAAATAACATGGCTANGCCGCCTAGNATAAAGGCAACTGGATAGCCTGAGAACAGCAGCAGCGCCAAGGTTACGAACATAACCATGGAAATNTATTCCTGCCCCACCCAGATAAGAGCCTCTCCCCGAGAAAGTTCTTCCTCGACCATTAAGGAACCCGAATAGGNGTAAGCTCCAATGCTTCCCAAAATGACAACTATCGCCAATAGGGAAAACATTAGTATCGCTATTTTACCCTCAGCTGCGTGGTGGTCTACGTTTGAATCATCCATGTAGCAATCCCCGTACTATATACATGTACCAGTTCAGTCCTGCTCTCCCCAGGTCCTGATTTATTCTTTTAGCATTCCTATAACGGTTTTGTAACAAAAAGCTTTTAAAATTAACTCAATTATTTTTATTTGGGCAAGTTAAACAATTTAAAACTGAATTCCTGAAAAATTTCTACTGCCATAGGATTGAGAAACTTACAAAAACTGTCAATTCCCAGTGCTTTGCCAAGATTAAAGATCAGAGCCTCGATAAAAGTTTAAGTCTAGTCATATGCCGTGTGCATCAGCCACAGAGCTACTTCTGGGAAAGCCATGACGGTAACAACNCCTAATGCTTGAAGAATAACAAANGGTATTATTCCTTTATATATCGACTGAATTTTAATTTCACGCGGAGCTATCCCCTTCATATAAAAAAGCGCAAACCCAAAAGGAGGTGTCAAAAACGAAGTCTGGAGATTTACTGCCAGTAAGATTATGAACCAAAATTTTATGTCTGCGTGCGGCAGATGATCGCCAAAATCCATCTGAATGATTAACGGGGTAAAAACCGGCAAAACAATAAGCGTTATTTCAAGAAAATCNAGAAAAAACCCAAGAAAAAAGACAATNACCATTACCAGGATCAGCATTCCCCAGGGTCCCAGGCCAGCTTTTTCTATTATCAAATGTTCAACCACGTCATCACCGCCCAGTGATCTATAAACATAGGCAAAACATGTNGCGCTGATTACAATGAAAAAGATCATAGATACTGTTTTGGCGGAGGTGTTGCAGACAGAAACAAGAGTNTCCCAGGAAAGCCTTTTGTTGAACGCTGCGAGAAGCGTCGCTCCAAAAGCGCCAACCGCTCCAGCTTCAGACGGTGTCGCAAAACCAAAAAGAATTGACCCCTTGATCAGCGATATAAGAAAAACCGGAGGNACAAAGCTCTTAATTACTAGAGGCGTCATTTCTCCCTTGGGTATATTTAGGAGATTTGCNGGAAGAGGCGGTGCTAAACTTGGTTTTACCGCAGCTAAAGTAGCCACATAAATTAGGTAGAATGCAGATAGTGTTAGCCCCGGTACAATGGCCGCCATAAACACATTACCAACGGATATTGCCATCAGGTCTGCCATGATAATAAGCATGATACTAGGCGGAATTAGAATTCCGAGCGTGCCCGAAGCTGCTATGACCCCGGTTGACAAAGCATGGCTATACCCCTGGCGCATCATCGTTGGCAGAGCAAGGGCCGTCATCATTGTAACAGAAGCACCAATAATGCCCGTCATAGCTGCAAGTATCGTACCCATAACTGTAACCGCTAGCGCCAATGCTCCAGGAACTTTCCTGAGAAGAACNTGCACACAATACAGAAGGTCGTTTGCTATACCGCTCCGTTCCAGCATCACTCCCATGTAAACAAACGCCGGCACCGCAACAAGAACAAGNTTTTCGCAAGCCATACCCCATATGCGAGGTACAAAATTAAAAAACTCGATGAGCTGGAAAACTTCAAAGTAGTATCCCAGCATCCCGAATAACATNGANAGACCGCCAAGGATAAATGCAACNGGNTAACCAGAGAAAAGAAGGATCGCCAATGCTANAAACATCGCTATAGAAATATATTCTTGTGCAACCATATAAATGGCTTCACCCCTCGATACCTCATCAAGCGACATCACATTGCTTGATTCAAAGCCAACGGCGACAGCACCTAGTAAAATTAAAAATATTAAAAAGCCGCCCATCAGGACCGCAACTTTTCCTTCGTTGGATTTCTCAGCAGTATCCACTTGATCCATAAAGCCTATCCCAAAGTATCAATAGAAAATCCTAAAATATCTTAACCATACATTATACTGCGACGGTCATCAGACACNAGGACTAACANCNNCCTGCATGGACAAAAATTACCTATATAATATAGAAAACGGGAGCCNTGAAGGCTCCCGTTCCCTTATCTCNTTTAAAGCCTCAATAAGGCTTTAGAAAAGCAACCTTACTTGATGTAAGTTGACTTAAGAGACTGNGCATCGCCCCAGATTGCATAGTTTTTACGGAATGCGTAGAAGCTATCCGCAAATTCTTTGAAAGTTGCGTCTTTTGCAGACTCTTCTTTAACAACTTCCATCCATGCTTTTTCAAAGGCACCCAACTGGTCATCAGTCCAACGACGGTTGGTAACACCGTATTTAGACTTCATTTGCTGCATAGCATCTGGGTTCAATGCTTCTGTTTCAGCATATTCGTAAATCATGTTTGACTTACAACCCACATCAAGCAACATCTTGTTAGAGTCGCTCAACTTGNCATGCAGTCCCTTGTTGGCAAGCAATTCNCCAATTGAAACCTGCTGATGCCATCCAGGATAGTAGTTGTTCTTGGCTATTTGATAGAAACCAAGCGAAATATCCATATTAGGCATAGAGAATTCAGTAGCGTCAATCACGCCACGCTCTAGAGCNGGATAAATGTCTGCACCGGCAAGAAGCTGTGTGGACATTCCCATTTTAGTCATAACTTTGGCTCCAAGACCGAAGAAACGCATTTTCATGCCTTTTAGATCTTCGAGGCTCTTAACTGGCTTTTTAAACCAACCTGATGTTTCAGGACCAATCGCACCGCATGGGATGGAAACCAGATTATGCTTCGCATAGATCTTGTTAGCGATATCCTGTCCACCGCCGAACCACTGCCAGCCAAGGAATTCACCTAGGCCAGGACCAAATGGCACAGCTGTCATGAAAGCTAGACCGGGATATTTACCTGTGTGGTATCCTGGTGTCGTGTAGCAAGATTCAACTGAACCTTTTGATACAGCGTCCCAGCACTCTAGTGGCGGAATAAGCGCGCCTGGCTCGAAGAATTTAAGCTCAAACCGCTTGTTTGAAATCGTAGTGACGTAATTGGCAATTCTTTGCCCCGCTGGGCCCAAGTGGGCAAGCGTACTAGCAAATGCTGCCTGCATTTTCCATTTTACTTTTTTAGCCTGCGCATCTTGAACCGGGCTGAAAGCTAATATTCCAGCAACAGCNGCAAGACCTGCAGTTTTTAGAAGAGTTTTACTCATATACTCTATCCTCCCTGTTAACATTAACACCCTGTAAAACCAAGGCTACTAAATCTAATGCGGAAAATAAAAAGTGAATTTCCGCTCCTAAATCGATCACCTTAGGCAATAGTATTTAGGCGATAGCCGTTACACTAGACTACCATTTCCTCTATTACAATCCTATGAATGAAACCGGTGCTATTTTTTGCAATCATTTATTCTACTCAGAAGGCCTAACAGNTTGTTATTATGGGACTTTATAAGAAAAAAAAATCTAGAATATGGTCGCAAATACCATGCATAGTCTTTTATTTTTTCGAAAATTCGACCCGAATGGAATCGGTATGCTGGCCGATCGAAGGAACCGCGAGAACTTTATCNTCATCCTCGATTATCTGGGCAGGCGGCGCCATAACGTTTATTTCGCCCTGCACCGTCCTCGTCTTAATAAGCCTGAGTGCGGGATGATTGCTTACATCCTCTATAGTATTAACCGCNCCAAACGCTATCTTCGCGTTATTCAAAAGTTTTTTGACTTCGTCTCTAGATATTTTTGATAGAACACTCTTGATTTTTTCGTCAAGGAAACTGCGATTAGAGAGTCTCGCCACATTATCGCATACCTTGCTATCATCGGCTAGATCCGGCATTTTAAGGACCTCATCACATAAACGGCGCCATTCTCGCTGGTTTTGAACCGCTATCAAAATTTGCTCGCCATTAGCGCATTCATAAGCGCCGTACGGCGCTATCGCCGGATGATGCAAACCAATTCGTTGCTCACTCAATTCACCATATGCCTGATGCAGCAGCCAAGGCGACAGCCACTCCACCATTCCTCCAAACATAGATGTTTTGATGGTAGAGCCTTCCCCTGTTTTGTAGCGTTTAATAATTGCTTCTAAAACAGCAATTTTGGAATACATACCGGCAGCAATGTCGCAAACCGAAGCACCAACTCGACCCATGGCATCTGGGGAACCGGTAACCGAAATCAGCCCGCTTTCTCCTTGCACTAGGAAATCGTAGGCCTTCATATCGGCATATTCTCCCTCTTCGCCATAACCTGAAATGTCTACAGTTATAAGCTTCGGATACCTTTTTCTTAATGTCTCTGATCCAAACCCTGCACGCTCTGCAGCGCCAGGAGCTAAATTTTGGACAAAAATATCCGCTTTACTAAGAATATTTTCCAAAAGCTCCGCATCTTCTGCCTGCTTTATATCAAGTACTAAACTTTCTTTTCCTCTATTCAGCCAAACAAAATAAGCAGATTGTCCCATTACTTGATTATCGTAACCTCTAGCAAAGTCCCCCTCTGCTCGTTCTATCTTAATAACCCTGGCACCCGCATCTGCTAACCTACTAGTGCAGTAGGGTGCGGCAACGGCCTGCTCCAAAGCAACAACCAGCATTCCATCTAGAGGTTTCGACATTTTGTACTCAGTATGATCTTGGGAGACCGAGCACATGCTCAGCCAAATAAGCTAGGACTAAATTAGTTGAAATTGGCGCCACTCTGTATAACCTTGCCTCTCTATATTTCCGCTCCACATCATATTCTTCAGCAAAAGCAAAACCGCCAAATGTTTGAACACAAGTATCTCCAGCCTCCCAAGCGGCATCGGCGGCAAGCATTTTCGCCATATTTGACTCGGCTCCACAGGGCATACCTGCTTCAAACAGCTGTGCCGCGCGCTCCGACATTAGTGCTGCTGCTTCTGTATTCGCGTAAGCCTTTGCCAAAGGGAACTGGATACCTTGATTCTTGCCTATGGGCCTGCCAAAAACGTTCCTCTCATTTGCGTAGTCCACAGCCTTTTTTAAAAACCATCTAGCGTCGCCGAGAGACTCGTGACTTATAAGAATTCTTTCTGCGTTCATACCATCTAAAATATAACGAAAGCCCTTACCTTCCTCGCCCACCAAACTATCAGCAGGTATTTCAAGTTCGTCAAAAAATATTTCTGTTGTAGAATGATTGATCATTGTTCTTATTGGACGAATCTCCATACCCTTTTTTAAGCTCTCCCGCATATCCACCAAGAAAACTGAAAGACCATCTGTTTTCTTCTGAACTTCTTCTCTTGGGGTAGTTCGAGCCAGCAGCAGCATTAGGTCTGAATGCTCCGCACGCGACGTCCAAATTTTTTGACCATTTACCACGTAGCGGTCATTTCCTTTTTTAACCGCGGTTGTTCTAAGAGAGAGGGTATCCGTTCCACTAGTAGGCTCGGAGACGCCGAATGCCTGCAATCTAAGTTCGCCCGAAGCAATTTTCGGGAGAAATTTTTGCTTTTGCTCTGGGCTTCCATGCCTAAGTACAGTTCCCATAATGTACATTTGAGCATGGCAGGCTCCTCCATTGCATCCAGACTTGTGAATTTCTTCTAAAACAGCCGCAGCAGCAGATATTGGCAATCCACTCCCGCCATATTCCTCGGGAACTAAAACTGCGAGAAATCCTGCGTCGGTCAGAGCTTTGACAAACTCAGTTGGATATGCCCTGTCACGGTCCTGTTCACGCCAATATTCGCCAGGAAATTTTTCGCACAATGCCGCCACGGACCTTCTTATCTCATCAATAACTTCATTTGTTTCAGGAGAAATGTCTAACATACCTATTATCCTTTCTTCGGCTCGCGGCTCGACTAAATGACATATAAAGGTTTGCCAAGGCAAAATTCAACATTCAGGCATAGAAAATTTGAAAATTTTTAACTAAAACACAAATGAGCACAAGGACATTTGATCTTCAGCGATGCACCACTAAGTGATTTTAAGGTTTATCCCCACAGCAGTTCTGAGGGCACATTGATGGTACTTCCCTTAAACTCTAAACCATTTTCGCGATCATCTTTTAACAGCAGTGGACCATCTAGATCAACTACAGCAGCTCCTTGACCAACCACCAGGCCCGGTGCCATCGCTAATGACGTTCCAATCATACAGCCCACCATTATCTGAAATCCTTGTTCAAGAGCTAACCTCTTCAACTTCAGCGCTTCAGTCAAGCCGCCGGTTTTGTCTAATTTAATATTAATCATATCGTATTTCCCAGACAACTCCTGCAGCGTCGAGGTGTCGTGACAGCTTTCATCGGCGCAAACTGGTATCGGATGAGGTATAGAGGCGAGCTGCAAATCACTGCCCGCGGGAAGCGGCTGTTCAATCATCATCACTCCTAGTTCTTTGAACCGTGATGCATAATCTATATACTGGTCGATTGTCCAGCCCTCGTTAGCATCGACAACTAACTTGGTATTTGGTGCATTTTTATGGATGTTTTCTACCCGCTCCAGGTCTAAGCCATCCCCTGTCATTTTTAGTTTAAGCAAGGGACGGGATCTATTTTCAAACGCCAGCTCACCCATTTTGTCCGGCGTATCAACACCTAGCGTAAACACTGTTACCAGTGGCTTCGGAAGCGGTAGTTTCGCTAACTCCCAGACCCTGCATTTTACGGTTTTGGCTTCCAAATCCCAAAGGGCGCAATCTATTGCATTACGCGCCGCCCCCGCCGGTAATAACTGACACAAATTTTCTCGGCAAAGATTGCCGCTTAATGTTTTAGTTATGGATAATATTTGTTTTTCAACACTATCCAGCGTTTCGTTGTAACGCGCGTAAGGAAAGCACTCACCGCGTCCAGTTTGGCTGCCATCAGAGACGGAAACAACAATAACCTCCGACACTTTCCGGCTGCCGCGGGAAATCCTAAATTCACTCTCTAAAGGCCAGGATTCTCTTGCAATTTTAATTTCAGCTGCCATTTAAAGCCATTTTGTTCATATTTGATCTACTAAAGCTGCAACACCATCTCGCAGCGGGTCCACCGCCGGCAATCCAATTTCCTGAGAAATTTTTTCACAGAATATTTTTCCCTCTTCTTTAGAAAGACGGGATGTATTTATAGCAGCTCCGACGCACCTCACGTCTGGGTTAGTAAGTCGTGCTGCTTGAAGGTTAAACTCAATACAAGTGGGTAAATCAATTAAAGGAAAATGGGGCATGCTCCTCATATGCGGCCGCCCAGCTTCATGGCAAACTACAATTGCATCAGGCTGTGACCCGTGTATTAAACCAAGTGTGACACCCGCGTATGAAACGTTGAAAAGCGATCCTTGACCCTCAACAATATCCCAGTGATCTTCAGCATTCTCAGGGCACAACCATTCTACTGCACCAGATATGAAATCAGCCACTACAGCATCTATAGATACACCGCTCCCCGCAATAAATATTCCAGTTTGACCAGTGGCTCTAAAATCAGCATCGAATCCACGTTTTTTCATCTCTTTCTCGATGGCCAGGGCGGTGAACATTTTCCCAACAGAAACGTCGGTTCCGACCGTAAGGAGCCGTTTTCCCGAACGATTAATTCCATTGCCCACATCAAATTCTCTACTTGGATGCCGGACATCATGCAATGACCTATTATGCTTGCTAGCCGCGGCAACCAGCTCAGGTATCTGTGTTATACGAGTATGAAGGCCGCTCGCTATGTCCATACCCAATTCAAGCGCTTTGACTAACTGATCAATCCAGTTTGGCGGGATAACTCCTCCTCGGCTGACGACACCTAGAATCACTGTCTTAACACCAGCAGCGGCAGCCTCTTCAATAGTCATGTCGGGGACGCCACAGTCAGCTTTACAATCATCAAAGCGAAATTGTCCTAAACACCAGTCCGGACGCCAAACCCGAACTCCATTAGCTGTTTTAGCCGCGAGTTGATCGCGCGCATCCCCAAGAAATAATAAGTATGGATACTGGAATTCCACGATAGTTGTCCTCTTCTAGAAGATTTCAAAACATTAACAGTATAGGTAGCAGGGCCTCTTACACAATAACAAATAAAACTCAGCCTGGCTTTTGCAGGCGCCCCTTTGTAATCATCTTTCGCATTATTAACGACCAGTCGGCCGAAAGATTCTCAAAATATTGTGTGAGTTCATCTGGGTTTTTGAAAAATATTTTTGTACTAAGTCTTGATAAAGCCTGCTCAAGCTCGGGGTCTTCAGCTGCTTTCTTAAACCTTTTGGACATTTTAGTCACAATTTCGGTAGATGTTTCTTGAGGTGCTACCAGGATTCGGTCTACACCGAAAGCGGCATTGACACCTTGTTCTTGCAGGGTCGCTACTTCTGATAACCTGCTACTTGCCAGCGCGTCGGTTACCGCCAATACCTTTACTTGTCTAAGGTCAGCGCGTCGCTTTGCTGCGGAGAGAGAAACTAAACCCAAATCAACTTTGTGAGTGAGTAAAGCTGAAAAGCTTTGGCGGGCGTTCTTGAAATTGGTCACCTTAAATGACACCCCAAAGACATCCTCCAACTGCATTCGAAACGCCCGTTCCAAAGCATTCGATGTTTCCCCCAAACTGATCATTTCCGGTTTATCAAGAGCGCTTTCTATCAAATTTGTTAAATTAGCATCCTTAATATTAGCTCTCGAAACGATGGCTAGCGGACTGCGGCTGAGCATGACAACTGGAGTAAAGTTAGACCACTCGGGAACAGATTTATCTAAAAGAAATTGCGCCACCAGAGACTGCGTAATCCCTAAAAATTGGCATCCATCGGGCGCACGTTTCATATGATCTTCAATCACTGTATCATGGGTCTTGTTTAATACTTTAATGAGAGATCCGGCCGACTGCCTATTAATTGCTTGGCCATACGCCCTAAAAATTAGATCTGTGGCTGTGCCCACTGCGTATGGCACTATGACCTTAATACTGCGGCATTTTTTAGCTGCTTTTGCCTCGTCAAGCGTTAGACAAATTACAAACAACAATGCTAAAATTAAAGAGCTGATCTTCATGGATGCCAAGTGTATACTCAGTTCTGCCGTCGTCCAAGTTAATCATTCATCTTCAAATTTATACTTTTACATCTAAGAATAAAAGATCATTTCCCAGTTTAAGGACTTAGGAGAACCAAAAATGCCTGATAGGTACAAAATTGGAATAGTGGGCCTAGGGGCCATAGGCTTGCAGATAGCTAAAACCATTGACGGTGGCGATCTTCCAAACCTTGATTTGGCAGCTGTTGCCGCAAGAGATAAAAAGAAAGCACAGCAAAATCTTGGTTCCTTCCGCAATGTACCCCTTATTACTTCGGTCGAGGGAGTTTGTGAAAGTGCGGATGTAATCGTCGAATGTGCACCAGCAGCGATATTCAAAACGATCATCGAGAAAACTGTTGAAACTGGAAAAACCCTTATTCCTGCGAGCGTTGGTGCCCTCTTGCCATGTCTCGACTTGATTGACCATGCAAAAAGTACTGGTGCCAAAATAATTATTCCAACAGGCGCCCTTATTGGACTTGACGCGGTGCGCGCCGCGGCAGAAGGCCATATTGAAACGATTACGCTAACGACCCGCAAACCACCAAATGGCCTTGCCGGCGCCCCTTATTTGATCGAGAATAATATATCTGTTGAAAACTTGGAGGATGCAAAATTAGTTTTTGAAGGATCGGCCAGAGACGGCGCTAAGGGCTTCCCTGCTAACGTGAATGTTGCCGCTGCGTTGAGCTTAGCTGGGATAGGTCCCGATAGAACACGGCTTCAGATCTGGGCTGACCCTTCCATCAATAGGAATATGCATACAATTACGGTCGAAGCGGACAGCGCTCGTTTCACAATGACAATTGAAAATATTCCGACAAAAGAAAATCCTAAGACTGGAAAAATTACCGCCCTTAGCCTCATCGCAACTCTAAGACGACTTACTGAACCAATGATCGCAGGAACTTAGCGACTTGAGCGTAATCGGCTCAAGACGAGTACTTTGAATGCTTTTATCGCAGCAGATTTACCGATAAGCCAATACCCCTATTTGGGTTAATATTTCTAATTAGGTTTATGGCGAGAGCATTGTTGTTTGTCGGAGTGAAAGACACACCTGTCGACTGCAGATCTTTGATAAGTAAATATTTCTCTATGAACTTCTTAGCATAATCCGTGTTTTGCAATGGCTTTAAAAATTGGCTCTCAACCGCCAGCGGCTTATTGAATTCAGTTTTTAAAAGTGTTTCCTCTACTCCCAATTTGATCCGCTCAGCGCGCATTTTACCCAAGGCTCGAGAAACATCAAAATAGGCATCAAATAAAAACTTACTGCGCTCCGTTGGAATTGTTTTAAATTCTACTGAAGCTCCCCCGCCATTTGCTTGGGCTGTCGCATTTGTTTTTGACAATATTTCATACGAATTAGCCGTGGCATTAAAAACGGTGAAACTATCGTTGAGGCTCGCACCGCCAACCGACGCACCGCCACTAAAGGTAGCCGTATCTCCATTGCTAAAGGGATGTGCAGTATGAGCTACTGACACCCGATTAGTCGCTATGGTTCCCGAACTTCCACCTGCATTTATCTGAAAAACGGGTGGGTCACCAAGATCAACGCCGACATTTATATAAATTGTATGCGTTGATCTCACTGAATGTACTGTGTAGGTGCCGTTTAAGTCTCTTCCAAAAGATGTCGCAGTGCCCGAAATAGTGACGCTATCGCCCGCCTCAAGACCATGCTGAACAGACCTAAATTTAAGGATTGCATTTCCACTTTCATCCTTAGTTATGGAGTCAGTTCTATCCCATCTCCAAGGATTGACAGCAATGCTACCACCTTTAACAGTGAAGGGGTTNGCTGATAAACTCCCGCTTTCTCCCCCCTGAATAGCACTGTAGGTATAATTGTTTATTGCCTCAGTTAAATTAGTCTTGATCTGGTTTTGAGCACCAACCGTTATCTTTTTCCCAATAGAACCTAAGGTAATACTCAAATCCCCTGCGCCAGTATCTATGAGATTTAACCCTCGGTTATCTCCAAGGCTGAATAATTGATCGATATTTTCTTTAATACCTTTCACTTGAGAATCCAAAACACCCAGGGGGTCGGCGGTATTAGCGACAAAATCGAAAACCGGCAGATCTCTCTGTAACTGCTTTCTAACAGTTTCGACGTTTTTTAAGAACGTCGCACTCCCGCTAGCTACTGAAGTCCCATTTCCACTGGTCAGTGTTGAAGGCAGCAAAGAACTCAAACGCGTAGAATCGTTTATGGCATACGGGCCGCTGGCGTCTACATCATTAAGGCCGGGATTAGCCGCGATGAACTGATTAACGCCTTCTCTTATCCTATAAGTTTTATTTCCAGAAACAGAAAGAAGATTATCTAAAGTCACGCTAGGAGCGCCTGCAAAAGCAACCGATGCACCGCCTCCGGTGGCATTGCCAGAGGCATTGGATGAAGCAGCTATTGTGTAAGTATTGGCATCATTCACACTTGCAACTGTGAATGTTGAATTCAGGTCAAGTCCTCCAACAGTCGCGCCACCCGAAAAGGTTACCGAATCGCCTGCAGTTAACCCATGACCCGCGTGCGTGACTGTAACTTGCGCATTTCCACTTTGCGTTTGAAAAGGATTATTAGCGAGGACGCCTGACGTGCTGCCTGTTACCTTCCCAGCGTTGTCTAGTTGACTTACGATAGCTGCGCGGTCGGTAGCATATTTCGTGGCGTTGGCACTTGAAAACGTCTCCTTGGAATAGCCATCAATCAATTTCAGGGTGGCTTCAATTGTTTGAAGCCTGCCAATTGCATCCAAAACGGACGCTCTACCCTTTGTTATCTCTGTTGTATTCAAGGTTGCGGCAAACGTGGTTGAATTAGTATGCCTTATAAAAGCATTTGTGTTTGCATCAAGCACACCTTTCGCCTCGAGAAGTTCAGAGTTTGCATCGTTCAAATTGGAAATCGCAGCATTTCCATCAGTTACTGCATTCGTCAATGTCGCATTGGCAACACTAGTAGCAGCACTTGCAATCTTTGATACGAAAGTTGCCATATCTTTATTTTGAGCAAGTATGCTGGAATTTTTTTCATCAAATACAGACGCTAATTCGGGGATAGTTAGGCCTACACTGCTGCCCCCGCCGGCGGCGACAGAACTAGTCGCATTACTAGTTGCAGTTACGGTATAATTATTGGCATCAGTTACGCCGCTCACACGAAAAGTTACATTCAAGTCCAAACCGCCTACGGTTGCACTGTTCTCAAACTGAACAACGTCACCCACAGCCAGACCATGGCTGTTATCGGCAACAGAAACTATCGCACTGCCGCTGTTTGTTGAAAATGGATTTGGTCCCAAAGTGTGGCCATAGTTTCCTGCATTGCCACCGCCACTTTGACCTGCTATTGCCTGCGATCCAACGGTTATTACGTACGTATCATCGCTGACG
>NZVJ01000021.1 GCA_002701455.1 Rhodospirillaceae bacterium | reverse complement strand
CTTATATCGTAATTCATTGCCAAAGTGGCGTTAGGTGTGGAGTGGCTGCGCAATTATTGCAACAGGCGGGCTTTTCACAAAACATTTACCGCTTGGAAGGCGGAATTGTAAGTTGGAAAGCAGCCGGAGGACACATCCAGTTTGGAAATATTTGAGTTTTGTCCGTATGTAGTTTAGTACGATTGTTCAAAAAAAGTTTTTGTTAAGAATATTTTTATCATCTAGTTTCAAATTTAAAGTAAAGATCTTATTTTTCATATCTTAAACGGATAAAATACTATGCACATTTATCTCCCCATAGCGGAGATGTCTGTAAATATCTTTTTAATTCTCGGCATGGGCGGAGCCGTCGGCTTTCTTTCTGGCCTGTTTGGAGTTGGTGGTGGGTTCTTAATGACGCCCCTATTGATATTTATAGGCGTGCCACCTCCAGTTGCTGTCGGAACCGAGGCAAACCAAATTGTCGCTAGCTCAGTTTCAGGGGTCCTAGCACACTGGCAGCGCGGCAATGTAGATTTCAAAATGGGTTTCGTACTTCTTCTTGGCGGATTTTTTGGGTCCTCACTTGGAGTAATATTATTCAAATATTTACAAAATCTAGGTCAATTAGACCTTGTGATCAAACTGTCTTACGTTATCTTTTTAGGCATAATCGGGTTTCTAATGCTTTGGGAGAGTTCACGAACGATTATTCGTTCACGATCAGCTGCGGCCCGACGAGGTAAACTCCATCAACACAATTGGCTGCACGGTCTACCTTTAAAAATGCGGTTCCGTAAATCAAAACTCTACATTAGTGCAATACTGCCGTTTTTAATTGGCGCCGTAATTGGCGTTTTGTCTGCGATTATGGGGGTCGGTGGCGGCTTTATAATGGTACCGGCGATGATATACCTTCTCGGCATGCCAACCTCACTAGCGATTGGAACTTCGCTCTTTCAGATTATTTTTGTAACAGCTAATGTCACATTTCTTCAGGCATTAACTGTCCAAACGGTAGATATCTTGCTAGCCGTGCTTCTTCTAACGGGCGCGGTAATTGGCGCTCAATTCGGCAGCAAATACAGCGTAAGAATGAGAGGTGAACAGCTGCGAGCATTGCTTGCACTTCTCGTTCTCAGCGTTTGTGTTAAAATGATTTTTGATCTGACTGCCGCACCCAGTGATCTCTACTCCATAGCATTGTTAATGGACTAACTGCCGAAAGATGAGCAAAGCAATTCTCAAAATTTTTAGTTTTACTTTTTTAATTGTTTGGTCAACGTTTGCCGTCGCCGACACATCGACACTAGTGGTGGACCTATCGACAAGAGAGGTTAAAGTGAGTTCTTCTTTCGTCGGCACCAACGTAATGGTTTTTGGCACGAACAGCCAACACGATAACATTATTGTGGTTATAATGGGCCCGCATGAAACAACCACAGTTCGAAAAAAACAACGTGTTAGCGGAATATGGATTAACCGTGAAAAAATGGAATTCAAAGAAGTTCCTGGATTTTATGCCATCGCGTCAACCAGGCCGCTAAATGAAATAGCAGAACAAAGTTTATTAAAAAGGCATAATATAGGTATTCGTAATACCATCACTGATAATTTTATTTACCAGGAACAGAAAGAAATTCAAAACTACAGGAGCTTTAAGGAAGCACTCATAAGAGGAAAAAAGAAAAAAGGTTTGTTTTTAGATGACCCGTTGAAAATTGATGTTATTTCAGAACGGTTATTCAAAACGAGCTTCCATTTTCCCAATAATATGACCACCGGAAAATATACGGTAAACGTTTTCGCATTCCGGGAAAAGAGTTTGGTAAATATGGTATCTAAAACCATATCTGTTGAGAAAACCGGGATTGGCGCAGATGTTTTTAAGTTTGCGAAAGAACAAAGCGCATTATATGGTTTGATTGCGATAGTAATAGCGGTTTTGTCCGGCTGGATTGCATCAGTAATTTTCCGTAAAATATAAGGGCGGAATTTTATGACCGACGTGGTAAAAAAAGTATATGATACCGAGGATGACAGCCACCGCATATTTTTGGTGGTAGTGGATGACTCTGAGGAAATGCTCGTAGCGCTAAGGTTTGCCTGCATGCGCGCAAAGAGTGTGGGTGGACGTGTTGCTCTCTTCAGAGATATCGAACCATCTGACTACCATCATTGGGCTAGTGTAAGCGATCTCATGCAACAGGAGGCACGAGAAGCTGCTGAGGAGAGATTAAACGAGTTAGCACAGGAGGTTGTCGAGCTATCAGGTTTAATTCCATCCCTGTATATAAGAGCCGGGCCTATCGAAGAAGAATTGATAGCTCTTATTAACGAGGAACCAACAATCTCTGTACTTGTACTCGCGGCAAGCGCTAGTAAAGACGGACCAGGCCCACTAGTGAGCCATCTCATTGGGAAAGGTACAAACTCTTGTCGCATTCCTATCACAATCGTTCCAGGCAATTTAAGTGCTTCTCAAATTGATGCTCTCGCCTAAAACTTCTTGGGCAGATTAAACTCTAATTAATATAGATTTATTAATCGGGTTGGTAGTTTTGGCCGGTGATTAAATCGATTACCCTGTCCGCAACCTCAATTGTATCAGCTTTCCCATTTAGGTCCCTGGGCAAAAATTTTCCCTCTTCAGTCAATCTTTCTATAGCTATCATTAATTCAGCAGCCGCCTTCTGTTCACCCAAGTGATCAAGCATCATAGAGGCTGACCAGAAAGCNCCTATAGGGTTGGCTATTCCTTTTCCCATTATATCAAAAGCAGAACCGTGGATAGGCTCAAACATCGANGGAAAANNTCCAGAGGGATTNAAGTTNGCTGTTGGGGCTATTCCCATACTACCGCTGAGAGCNGCAGCTAAGTCNCTTAGNATATCCGCGTGCAAATTTGTNGCGACAACAACGTCGATAGAACTTGGGTTTAAGACCATTCTGGTTGTCATTGCATCCACTAACATTCGATCAATCTCAATATCACCGTATTCACTAGAAAGATTTCCAAATATATCATCCCACATTACCATTCCATGCCGCTGGGCATTTGACTTTGTAACGAATGTTAANTTTTTCCTTTTTCTCGATCGCGCTAGATTCANGGCGAACCTCTGAATGCGTTCAACACCATTACGCGTAAATACCGAAACATCTAGGCCNACTTCNTCCGGGTGCCCTGTATGGACTCTACCGCCAGCACCGGCATATTCACCCTCCGTATTTTCCCTAACAATCACCCAATCTATGTCATTTGAGGAAGCATCTTTTAGGGGACTAGAAATCCCGGGGAGTAATCGTGCAGGCCTTACGTTCGCATATTGATCAAAGGACTGACAGATCGCCAGGCGCAACCCCCACAGCGATAAATGGTCTGGAATTCTCGGATCACCAGCTGATCCGAAATAGATTGCGTCGAACTTTCTCAATTCGTCAAGGCCATTTGACGCCATCATATTACCCGTTTCNAGNTAGTATTCCGATCCCCAGGGGAAGTTGGTNACTTNGATTTTAAAATCNCCCNAGCGNTCTGCTAGCACAGATAATACTCTTATTCCTTCATTTATAACTTCAGAACCTATACCATCACCCGGGATGGCAGCTATTTTGTGTTCGCGCATGTGATCAAAGCCCTCAAAAANATACTACTATATTTTTAGTCANAAAATTTCNATTNCTAAAGCACCATAAGATAAAATTATAATTGAATACCAGGCCCAATAAAGTGTAAGTTTCTATTGGAAATAATAGGAGCATGACGTTAGACGTTCTGGGGGAAATAGCTTAAGGCTTGAGTGCCTTCGCTTTTGTGTCATTACGACTAAATTTTCGAAAAAGTGGNNGCTAANAATGAGTTTNAATCCCTTTGAAACCATTCATGAAAACGTCGAGAAATCACCTAAAGTNTCCGACGATGTAAAATACACAACGTGTTATATGTGCGCCTGTAGATGTGGAATAAAGGTTCACTTGAAAAATGGAGAAATTCGCTACATCGAGGGTAACCGTAATCATCCGGTAAACAAGGGTGTCCTGTGTGCCAAGGGTTCAGCNGGAATAATGCAACACTACTCGCCAGCTCGACTAACTAAGCCATTAAAACGTGTGGGGAAACGGGGCGCTGGTGAATTTAAAGAAATAGACTGGGAGGAGGCACTAGAATTAGCGACAAGCTGGTTATCCAGCATCCGCAAAACTGATCCCAAAAAACTGGCTTTTTTCACCGGGCGCGACCAAAGCCAGGGACTAACTGGTTTTTGGGCAAGTCAGTTTGGAACACCAAACCATGCTGCTCATGGNGGATTTTGTTCTGTAAACATGGCTGCTGCGGGTCTTTATACTATTGGAGGCTCTTTTTGGGAGTTTGGAGAACCCGATTGGGAAAACACTAAGTATTTTATAATGTTTGGTGTAGCTGAAGACCACGACTCTAATCCTATAAAGATAGGATTNGGAAAACTGAAAACACGTGGTGCAAAGTTTGTGTCNGTTAATCCAATAAAAACAGGATATTCCGCTATTGCTGATCAATGGATTGGGATAAGACCTGGTACCGATGGCCTTCTTGTGCTTTCAATTATCCATGAANTGCTCAAGTCAAATCAGATCGATTTAGGTTATTTAATTCGTTACACCAACGCGCCTTGGCTTGTAATTCAAGATGAAGGAGCGCCAGATCATGGTCTGTTTGCCCGNGACGACGAGGGAAATCCGCTTTCCTGGAATAAAGCAAATAATACAATTGCCCCAGCCCTTGCAACTGACATTACTCCTGCAATTATTGGCTCTTATAAACTTCCTGATGNCCGTGACGCNGTTCCAGCTTTTCAGCTTCTAGCAGAAAGATATATGGCTGATGAGTACAAACCAGAAAATGTGGCATCAAAATGTGGTTTACAAGCAGANGTAATTAGAAACCTTGCTAAGGAAATAGCACACGTAGCCTTTCAAGAAGAATTGACATTGGATATAGAATGGACTGACTGGGCGGGCCGAAAACATGAAAATATGATAGGGCGTCCCGTATCCATGCATGCTATGCGAGGTATTTCCGCACATTCCAATGGTTTTCATACCTGTCGCGCCCTACATGTGCTCCAGATCCTGCTGGGAAGCATTGATGCGCCTGGAGGTTTCCGCTACAAACCCCCCTTCCCAAAACCTGCACCGCCCCCACTAAAGCCGGCCGGCAAATTAGATCAGCTCAATCCCAATTCACCAATGCCAGGACCACCGCTTGGCTTTCCGATGGGACCAGACGACTTACTTGTGGATGAAAGCGGAAATCCAACTAGGATTGATAAAGCGTTTTCATGGGAGGCACCAATATCAGCACATGGCGTCATGCACATGGTGTTAAATAATGCCTGGAAAGGCGATCCCTACGAAGTAGATACCGTTTTTATGTATATGGCGAATATGAGCTGGAATTCATCCATGAATATTCCAGATACTATTCGAATGCTGACAGATCAAAATGACCAAACCGGTGAATACAAAATACCAAAAATTATTTATTCCGATGCGTTCTACTCCGAGATGATTCCATATTGTGATCTTGTTCTTCCAGATACAACTTATCTCGAAAGATGGGATTGTATTTCTCTGTTGGATAGACCTATTTGTGACGCAGATGGGGTTGCAGATTCAATAAGGCAGCCTATCATGAAACCAGATAGAGATGTGCGCCCATTCCAAGATATACTTATTGAACTGGGCGCACGGCTGAAACTCCCAGCGTTTATCAATGAAGATGGCGAAGCTAAGTATCCAGGTGGCTATCCTGATTATATTGTTAATCACGAACGAGCACCAGGCATTGGACCGCTTGCCGGCTTTCGAGGGGAGGATGGTAATTCAGAGGGAAAAGGAGCTCCCAATCCTAGGCAACTCGAGCAATATATTGAAAATCAGTGTTTTTGGCGGCATGAGTTTGAACCCACTGAAAAATATTTCAAACATTCCAATAAAGCTTATCTCGATAAGGCCGTAAGGCTAGGCTTGATTGGAGCGCCTAATCAAATTATTTTACAGCTGTATTTGGAGCCGCTTCAAAAATTTCGGTTGGCCGCAGAAGGACACGGACCGATTCAACCTCCCGACCAACATAGGGAACGTATTAAAACCTATTTCGATCCACTTCCAATCTATTATACTCCGTTTGAGGAGGCGGCTATTGATACAAAAGCATTTCCTATTCATGCATTAACGCAGCGCCCAATGGCAATGTATCATTCATGGGGCTCACAAAACGCCTGGCTAAGACAAATTCATGGTTTCAACAAGCTTTATATGAATCGCAAAAAAGCTGAAATTCTGAATTTAAAAAATGGCGATTGGGTTTTTGTGAAGTCTTCTGAAGGGAAGCTTAAAGCTCAGATCCAACTCATGGAAGGTGTCAATGAAGATACAGTTTGGACATGGAATGCAATAGGCAAACGCCGAGGCGCCTGGAATTTATCGAATGACGCACCGGAGGGCACAAAAGGATTTTTGCTGAACCATATCATTTCCCAACTGCTTCCGGGGAAGCCGGATGGGTATAGATACGCGAACGCCGACCCAATCACCGGTCAAGCTGCCTGGTTCGACCTTCGAGTGAGTATAGAGAAAGCTGAACCACACAAAGCTGGCGTACTATCAGAACCGCAATTCGAAGCAATAAAACCGATGTCGACTGTTGAACGTGGAAGCAGTATATCAAGGTTTGGAGAAAAGGCTAAAACAGAAAATGACTAGTCTTCCAACAAACCGCTCCAATACAAAACTCGGGCTAGTCATCGACCTTGATATTTGTGTTGGGTGTCATGCCTGTGCTGTCAACTGCAAGGAATGGAATTCTGGAGGGCATTCCGCGCCAATGACAGATTGGAACACCTATTCTGGAACCGAAAATAAAGACGGTGAGGATGCTGGGGCGTGGGGCGTTTGGTTTAATCGTGTTCATACATTTGAAGTGGGCAAAGGTCAGGAGAGCAAAACTGTATACTTTCCAAGATCTTGCCTACACTGCGATGAGCCCGCTTGTGTTACGGTCTGCCCAACTGGCGCCTCTTATAAAAGGGAAGAAGACGGAATAGTGCTAGTCAATCCAGACACTTGCATTGGCTGCAAGCTCTGTTCCTGGGCATGCCCTTATGGCGCTCGGGAATACGATGAGACCGACGGCGTAATGAAAAAATGCACGCTTTGTATCGATAAAATTTATAATGAAAATCTTGAGGAAATTGATAGGGTTCCAGCATGTGTAACTACATGTCCTGCTGGAGCCCGGTCGTTTGGAGATTTGGGGGACCCGAATTCAGATGTTTCACGTCTAGTCGAGGAGCGAGCGGGTTACGACTTAATGCCAGAGCTTGACTACAGACCAGTAAATAAATATTTGCCTCCACGGGAACCAAAGGAAAATATTCTAGATAATGAAGAACCTTTTTCGATAGTTTCAATGGCTGATAATGTGAACAATACACATACTGCAGACAACTCTATCCTGAAATGGGTAGACACACTCCTTTCACGTTAAGGACCAATTATGCATCCTGCTTTCTCCGTAATAATATTCACAAGCTTGTCGGGTGCAGGGTATGGAAGTCTGGCTATCCTGGGCGCTCTTAAGTACTTCGATTTTTTTGTGATTAATCCATTATTAGGTTTTCTTTCATCCATGATAGCCATACTTATGATTACAATTGGATTGATCTCTTCGACGACACATTTAGGTCATCCCCGTCGCGCTTGGAGGGCACTATCACAATGGCGTTCCTCTTGGCTGTCACGAGAAGGTGTGTTTGCAGTTTTGACTTATTTTCCCGCCAGCATCTTTTGCTTATCATTTCTTATTCCGGGAGCATTCGATGAAATTATAAATGTTGTATGTTTATTAACCACAATATTTTCTCTTGGAACAATCTACTGCACAGCAAAAATTTACTCCTCCCTAAAAACCATAAGACAGTGGAACCATCAACTTGTGATGCCAATTTATTTGATTATAGGGTTATTTGATGGCGCGATTTTATTGTTAGTTTTATTAGCTATTTTTGACAGTTCCCAGTCTTTCCACTTTCACTACTTTATAATTTNACTTGGAACAGTAGCGGGGCTCGCAAAAATTTTGTATTGGTGGTCGATAGATAATNCCGACAGTAAATCTAATACCTCTACTGCAACCGGTCTGGGCACCCCTCAAGAGGGAGTTTCGATGCTTGATGGGCCAACGACTTCTGAAACCTTCATAATGCGCGAAATGGGTTTTGTAATTGCCCGAAAGCATAGTCGTCGTCTCCGTCTTATCACAATTTTGACCCTTTCTATTATTCCAATATCCGCTGTCTATTTAATAGCTCAAGATCCCATGTTAATAAGCCAGATAATACTAAGCCTTATTGCTATCGTATTTTCTTACTTTGGGACCGTCATTGAAAGGTGGTTGTTTTTTGCTGAAGCAAAACATGTATCAATGCTTTATTATGGGGCCACCAAGGTCTAGTTAAAATTTGTTAGCCGCACAAACCTGCGTCATACTAAGGGAAATCAAAATTACTAAAAATTTACCATTGTGGCATGACTTTGTTTGCAAAAGATTTTTCGACAATTCTAAATTTAATCTTAAATAAGTTTTTGAAAGTCTTTCGGCGATAACCAATGGGTATTTGTATCACTAGCATATCTGAAGCCATTTTTGACCAACTGACCACCACGCTGTTCATAAATGGCTTTTTGAGGGCTTAGAAAAGGCGTAAGTACGGCATACCTATCCGCAAATTCAAAGGTCATGCGCGAATCATCTTCTGAAATCATCAGCTCGTGCAATTTCTCACCAGCCCTTATACCTATTTCCTTATGGGAGAGATGTGGGGCCATGCTTTGCGCCAGATCCGTTATTTTCATCGATGGTATTTTTGGTATAAAAATTTCACCACCCTGCATCATTTTCAAACATGAAAGAACAAAGCCTATACCCTGATCCAGAGTAATCCAAAATCGGGTCATGCGAAAGTCCGTAATCGGCAATTTAGTTACCTCTTCCTTGATAAGCTTTTTGAACAATGGGACAACGCTCCCACGNGAACCTATTACATTACCATATCTTACAACTGAGAAACTACAGCCACCTGCGCCTGATAAATTATTACCAGCAATAAATATTTTATCCGCCGCTAATTTCGTGGCTCCATACAGATTGATAGGATTGCATGCTTTATCTGTAGAAAGAGCTATGACCTTTTTAACCCCAGCTCGAATAGCTGCCGTTACTACATTCTCTGCACCATTAATGTTTGTCTTAGCCGCTTCAAAGGGATTATATTCTGCAGTTTGAATGTGTTTTAGAGCCGCCGCGTGAACTACATAATCAACACCGCGCATAGCAAGTTCAAGGCGAGCAACATCTCTCACGTCTCCTATGAAAAATCTAATCGGACGTCCTGTCACCACCGGAAATTCCTGAGCCATTTCGTATTGTTTTAATTCATCTCTTGAAAAAACGATGCACCTGGAAACATCGTAGGTATTAATAACCTTGCGCACAAATGCTTGGCCAAAGGAGCCTGTTCCACCAGTTATCAAAATAGATTTATTATTCAAATTTATTTGATCTTGATCAAACTGGTAAAACATTTTTTNCAATCTCTTATTTATNCTGAGCCATTGAATAAGCTGCTCACTTCTTATTTTATTTAATAATCATGAGTGACGCCAATTATATCAGCCAGAGCTTCAACGACAAAATCCACTTCCTCAATTTTCATGCCTGGCCATAATGGTAAGCTTAGACATCTAGAATAATACGCCTCACAACCTCTTAGGGTAAATGTCCCATATCTAGATCTATAGTACGGTTGTCTATGAACTGGGATATAATGGACTTGAGTTCCAATACCTAAATCATAAAGTTGCCGCATTACATCTACCCGGGGAACACCTAATTCCTCAAAATTAATTAAAGCAACTGATAAATGCCATGCTGGAATAGAGTAACTCACTGTTTCTATGGGTTTAACGTATGGACCTAATTTTCCTAGAAGGATAGAATATCGTTCTTTAAGCTTCGTTCTTTCCTTAACAAATTCTTCTANCTTTGATAATTGGCTGTGACCAAGAGCACACTGAATATCNGTTAAACGATAATTAAACCCCAAGCTATGCATTTCGTAATGCCAGGAGTTATGATCTAACGCATTATAATCCCTAACCATTCCATGATTTCTATAAAGTCGCAATTTTTCCGCAAAATTTTCGTCATTGGTCGTTACAATACCTCCNTCTCCCGAGGCTATTGTTTTTACTGCGTGAGAAGAAAATGCCGCTGCAAGACTACAATGACAGGAACCAATTTTTAAAGATTTATTTGAAGAGGTTATCTCNCTACCACCTAATGCGTGACATGCATCCTCCAATAATATTATATCTCCTGCGCATTCTCTCAGGGCGCACATGCTTTCACATTGCCCATTTAAATGAACCACAATAACGGCTTTAGGTTTCGCTGGTATCTTTGCGAGAGTGTAATTGAGGTTTTCTACGTCCAGTAAACCCGTTTCGCTGTTTACGTCGGCGAAATAAACTTCTGCTCCGGTATAGCGAACTGCGTTCGCTGTAGCTAGAAAGGTCATAGAGGGAACTATTACCCAGTCACCTGGACCTACCCCCAAACCCATAAGCATTAAATGGAGAGCCGCTGTACCGCTTGAACAAGCAACAGCAGATTTTGCCTCCACGGCATTAGCAAAAGCNTCTTCGAACAATTGAATATTAGGTCCGGTTGTTAACCAATCTCCTTTTAAAACATCCACTACAGCCGCGATATCCGCTTCATCAATCAATTGGCGACTATAGGGTAAAAATTTTTTGGACAATTTTACCTCAAATACTATGTTCCGCTAGCTATGATAATGGCCTATTACAGGACCAAAAAAGCCTCAACATTTAGCGCCTTGAGAACTCCTAAAACAGATCCCTAATCCTCGGTAAATTTAACTAAATCAACTTCCCCGTGCCTAAATGGGACCCAATATTTGGTTTCTGGATTATATTGGAGACCGTAAATATTTTTGCAATAAATCTTAGACACCNGAGTTCCATCAGTTATCTCAGTCTCCGTCCTAGGGANATCAACCAGATCGGATTCCTTAAAATGGTCAGTCCATGATTTACTTGGGTCACTACGATCATTTTCCTGCAGGTCGTTAACTTTCATTGCTAACTCCCATGTCTGTTCCAAATCTTCCCAAAGATCATCCAGATATTGCCCCATATGCTTTCCNTTCAACGGATACCCTGTTTCCTGTATATCTAGTCTAATATGTTATCGCNAANTGTAACACGCTTGGGAAACTTACCTAGTGAATAATTAGCAACAAGTTCGTACTTTTTCAAAATCACTCATCCCAAGTCAGATTAATACGCCTGTTTTGTTTTCCTTTATTTTCTATTTTGCTGATTTTTACCCTTCCAATTTCCCCCGTAGTCTTTACGTGGGTACCGCCACACGGCTGGAAATCAATATCGTCACCTATCCGAATCATTCTAACTTGACCTGTGCCCGTTGGCGGCTTGACGGACATTGTCCTTATTAAATTAGGGTTTTGTTCAAGTTCTTGATCACTTATCAAAGAAGATGTGATGGGGTAGTCGCCATCTACAATTTCCATTAATTGACTTGTCAAATTTTCNTTCTCTGGCCGCTCTCCAGGGATGTCAAAATCAAGCCTACTTTTCAGAACGCCAATGGACCCTCCTGTCACAGCACCATCTACTATGGAGCATAAAANATGTAATGCAGTGTGCATACGCATAAGTGAATATCGGCGTTCCCAATCAATGGTAATGTTTACGCTATCTCCCTCTGATATCGCTCCATTTTTATGATCAATACGATGCATAATGCCGTGTTCGGACTTGATTGTATTGATAACATCAGCCTCATAATTATTCGTGGCAATTTTGCCTATATCTCCTGGTTGACCGCCTCCTTCAGGGTAAAAAACTGTTTTATCTAAAATTAAGCCATCTTCCAGTATCGTAAGTACCTTCGCCTCAGTCGATTTAAGGTACGAGTCTGATCTAAAAATTTCTGCCGATTTCATAGGTGGTTTTCCTCCCCCTTCTTGTTGTTCAGCATATCTTGGTAAATTGAGTTATCGATATTCCCTCCTGTTAGAACAACCGCGACCCGTTTTTTGCGCATTTTCTGTTTCTCTTTTAAAAGTGCCGCCAGTGCAGCCGCTCCAGCTCCCTCGGCAACATTATGTGTATCCGTAAAGAAGTGCCTGACGGCAGCAATTATTTGAACATCGCTGACTTCTACAATTCTGCTTAAATCTTTTTTCATTATACTTAATGCAGTTTCGTTGGGGACTCTACATGCTAGTCCATCAGCTACTGTATCAGCAGAATTTGTTGATATTGATCTTCCATCTCTAAAAGACAGTGAATAAGCCGGAGCATTTTTTGCGACAACTCCAACAATTTCTGTTTTCAACCCCATTAAATTTCGTGCNGCTATTAGCCCGCAAACACCAGAGCCAAGGCCGATTGGCACGTATATAACATCTAAGCCATCAATCTCGTTGAAAACCTCCCAACCATACGTCGCTACTCCCCTTACTAAGAGAGGATGAAAACTTGGGAACATATGNAGATTGTCTGTTTTGGATAGATCCACCGCATATTCAAAAGCTTCTTGGAAGTCTTTGCCGTATGTTATGAGCTCAGCACCTTGTGCAACCATGGCACGGTTTTTTTCTATAGAGTTTCCCTCGGGAACAACAATCTTAGATGGAATGCCTTTTTGAGACGCCGCCGTAGCTACGCTTTGTCCGTGATTGCCTCTGGTAGCAGCTATGAACTCTAATGNTGTATTTTTATTATTTCTTAAATAATCTACATACACTATACCACCTCTTATTTTAAAGGCTCCGGTNGGGGTATGGTTTTCGTGTTTCACCCAGACTTCTGTCCCAACTCTCTCTGAAAGTAAAGGCCAGTTATATTGTGGTGTCGGTTTCATAAAGTTATAGATAGTACTAGCAGCATTCTCCATCTGATCTCTGGTGACAGCAAAATCGTCCATATTATTAATGCCTTATTTCACTCTTTTACTAATGGGTGGGCGTGATTTAGCGGCCCATGGCCTTCCCCCAAACCCGGTGCCGTACTTATTGCATCGAAAACATATTTTCTCGCACGCTCNGTAGCTGTGTCAATCTTTTGTCCTTGCGCAATACCCGCAGCAATAGCAGAGGCCAAGCTACACCCAGTTCCATGAGTATGTACTGTTTCTAGTCTTGGGCTGATATATGTTTTTTCCCCAGACTGTGAAAGTAAAATATCTGTTAAAATATCGTCGCTCAAATGTCCTCCTTTGATTAAAACCGCTTTGGGCCCCATGTTTAGTAGAAATTCTCCAGCTCGTCTCATATCATCAACAGTAGTAATTTGGGTGCCAGTCAACACTTCGGCTTCGGGTATATTTGGAGTAAGGACATCTGCTTTACAAATTAGTTCAGACTTTAGTGCATCTATTGCATTAGTCTGTAGGAGGCTATGCCCCCCCTTTGCGACCATAACGGGATCTACCACAAGACTAATTTCATTTCCTTGTTCTTCAAGAGCCTCTGCAACCGTCATTATAACTTCTGCCTTGTGAAGCATGCCGGTTTTTATTACATCAGCACCAATATCTTCCAATACAACAGTTATTTGCTGGCGTATAAAGGCGATAGGGATATCAAACACGCCAAAAACACCCTTTGTATTTTGGGCCGTTACAGCCGTTATAGCGGTCGCNGCNAANGCNCCTAAAGCAGTTACAGTTTTAATATCTGCTTGAACACCTGCGCCGCCNCCAGAGTCAGACCCCGCACATATTAAAACTCTGCCCCTCATAGAGTTAGNACGCTTATCATCTGACATTAAAAATCCCTTATTGTTCATCATTTCCAAACAGTTCGGAGCTGATATCATCAACTATTTTCTGNATCAGTACCTCATCCTCACTTTCAACCATNACTCTCAGAACTGGCTCGGTTCCCGACTTNCTAATAAGCACTCGCCCCTTTTTNCCAATCCGTTTTTCTGCCGTTNCTGAAATAGTTCTAAGCTTACCTNCATCAAATGTNTGAGCNCCTCTAATTTGAATATTCTTTAATAGCTGCGGCACTGGTTTAAAGGCTCTGGTTATTTCACTGATTGGCTTTCTTTCGGTCAATGCAATAGACAGGACTTTAAGAGCAGCAATAATACCATCTCCAGTAGATGAGTAATCACTCATTATAATGTGACCAGATTGTTCGCCACCTAAATTAAATCCATTTTGGCGCATATACTCTAAAACGTACCGGTCACCGACATTTGTTCGGTAGACTTTTAATCCCTTGGAATTGAGGAACACTTCGAGTCCATGATTTGACATCACTGTTGTAACAATACCATCACCCTTTAATTCACCTGTTTTTAACCAAGNTGNGGCAAGTNCCGCAAGGATTTGATCTCCATCAACAACAGAGCCAGTTTCATCAACAAGGATTAGCCTATCTGCGTCACCATCAAGTGCTATACCAGCATCAGCCTTGTGCATTTTCACCGATTCTATTAGGGATGCTGGAGCCATAGCACCACAGTCACGATTAATATTAAACCCATCTGGCTCTACACCTAACGCGACTATATCTGCCCCTAATTCGAAAAATACTTTTGGGGCCAACTTATAAGCCGCGCCNTTTGCACAATCCACAACGAGTTTCAAACCATCTAGCCTTAGACCCTTGGGGAANGTACCCTTAGCCATCTCAATGTATCGACCAGCNGCATCATCTAATCTTCTNGCTCGGCCTAGGTTCATTGGCGATACTCTGACACTGTCATCAATACTCGTTATAATATTCTCCAAACTCAATTCTATTTCATCAGAAAGTTTAAACCCATCCGGCCCAAAGAATTTTATCCCATTGTCATGATAAGGGTTGTGTGAAGCGGATAACATTACACCTAAATCCGCTCTTAATGACCTNGTGAGCATAGCTATGCCGGGCGTTACCATTGGGCCAACTAATACAACGTCCATACCCACAGCCGTGAACCCAGCNACCATAGCCGACTCAAGCATATAACCTGATAACCGTGTATCTTTCCCAATCACTGCTAATGGTCTTTGTTTACCTGAAACAGGCGTAAAGTAGCTGCCAGCAGCCATCGCTAGCTTCAAAGCTGTCTCAGCCGTTATCGGCTCTCGGTTCGCTGTTCCTCTGACCCCATCAGTTCCAAAAAGCTTACGTGTCATTCTTTTGTTCTTTACTGAGATGTAATTAATCTAAAAATTTATTACCGACTCCAAATATTTTGAAAAATATATTAGCTATAGGTCATCATCAACTACAGCTTTATATATTTTTAATGCTTGTTTGGTTTCTGCAACATCATGCACTCTGAGTATTTGCACACCTTGTTGGCAAGCCCAAATCGCCATTGCTAGCGAGCCGGCTAATCTTTGATCTGGCGGTTCATCTTCATTTAACGACGCTATAAAAGATTTTCTTGAAACTCCAATTGCAATCGGAACTCTTAGACTGTGAAAAAGACTAAGACGATTAAGTAGAGCTACATTATGATTTAAGTTTTTTCCAAATCCTATTCCTGGGTCCACGATAATATTACTAAGAGAAATACCGCTCTCTAAACAAACATCTATTCTATTGCGTAAATATTCTAGTATATCGAGAGGCGCGAACTGATAATAGGGATTATTTTGCATATCAACTGGTGTGCCCTGCATATGCATAAGAATTACAGGGACTCCTAGTTCTCTTAACAACCTTAAACTTTTTGGATCGGCAGATAGAGCCGATATATCGTTGACGATGGAAGCACCCGCAATAACAGCAGCCTCCATAACCGACGACTTTTGAGTATCTATACTGATTGGTACACCAAATCCTGATACTTCTTTTATCACTGGAATAACGCGCTCTATTTCTTGCTCGGCAGTCACCGGGACAGCACCGGGTTTACTCGACTCACCGCCGATGTCAATTATATCCACCCCATCAGCTATTAAGCGATGAGCTTGGGAGATTGCCATCTGCGCTTTCGAATTTTTACCTCCATCATAAAAACTGTCTGGTGTTACATTTACCACTCCCATTAGGAGTGGAGACGACAGACTTGTAAAAACGTTAGATGAATGCCTACCGGTCAAATTTAAAATAATTTGATCCAGCTTTTCAATACATCCCTCTGCTAGTGCCCACTCCCTAGCTTCATCTATCTCGGAACTGAAGACGGATATGTTTTCGTCTGTCTTTATTAACAATTCTAATTTATCAAAATGATATGGACCTCCATGCAAATTTATACCTTTAACTGGGTCGCTAAGGGTATCCTTTGTCTTGCTCATACATATAGGGCGAGCGAACACACTACTTCCTGAAACGAAGAGGCCGCGCTCTGGCGCGGCCAACTTTACTATCTTTTGCATTAAAAAACTTTAATCACCTAGTTGTGGGTCAGGCTCGAGGTCGCTGCCGGGCACATCACCGCCCCCGGACGGGACCGACGAACGGCCTTTATCCATCCGTTCTTTATTGTCTGAAGGCTTGTTTCTCGATAAACCGTCCCCGTTGATAAGACTTTTAATTTCTTCCCCTGAAAGCGTTTCGTATTCCAGTAACCCTTTAGCAAGAATCTCTAACTCTTGTTTATTATCACTGAGAATTTGTGATGCATCTTGATATGCGTCGTCTATTATCCTTCGTGTCTCATCATCTATAGATTTAGCAGTAGCATCAGATAAATTTTTTGTCTGGGTGACCGAGTGACCAAGGAAAACTTCTTGCTGGTCAGCCCCATAGGCCAAAAACCCCAATTTTTCGCTCATTCCCCACTCAGTAACCATCCTGCGAGCCATATCCGAAACCATTTTTATGTCCGAGGAAGCGCCGGTGGTAATTTTCTCTTCCCCAAAGATCATATCTTCCGCTATCCGACCACCACAGGCGACCCTTAGATCGGCAAAAATTTTTGCTTTCGACAATGATATCCGGTCACCCTCAGGAAGCCTCATTACCATCCCTAAGGCTCTTCCTCTCGGTATTATTGTAGCCTTGTGAATAGGATCGGAATCTGGGCAGTGTAAAGCGACAACTGCGTGTCCAGCTTCGTGGTAAGCCGTAAGCTTCTTTTCTTCGTCAGTCATAACCATGGAACGTCGCTCTGATCCCATCATGACCTTATCTTTTGCTTCCTCAAATTCACTCATGAAGACAACCCGCTTACCTTTTCTCGCGGCCAGGAGAGCCGCTTCGTTTACTAGATTGGCCAAGTCTGCGCCAGAAAACCCTGGTGTCCCTCTGGCTATTGTACGAGCTTCTACGTCTGGCCCTAAAGGAACCTTGCGCATATGAACCTTAAGTATACGCTCCCGTCCCAATATGTCCGGGTTCGGAACAACCACTTGCCTATCAAAGCGACCTGGACGCAGGAGAGCGGGGTCTAAAACATCGGGGCGATTCGTTGCGGCTATTAATATCACNCCTTCGTTTGCTTCGAAACCGTCCATCTCTACGAGCAACTGATTGAGTGTTTGCTCTCTTTCGTCGTTTCCGCCACCTAAACCAGCACCACGGTGCCTACCCACGGCATCTATTTCGTCGATAAAAACGATACAAGGTGCGTTTTTTTTGCCTTGCTCAAACATGTCTCTAACTCGACTGGCCCCAACGCCAACAAACATTTCGACNAAATCGGATCCTGAGATCGTAAAAAATGGNACGTTAGCCTCACCTGCTATTGCTCTCGCTAAAAGAGTTTTACCCGTCCCGGGAGGTCCAACCAAAAGGCAACCTTTCGGTATCTTCCCACCCAACCTTTGAAATTTTTGAGGATCCTTAAGAAATTCAACAATCTCCTCCAATTCCGTCTTTGCCTCATCAATACCCGCTACATCATCAAACGTAACGCGACCTAGTTTTTCGGAAAGCAGCTTTGCTTTGCTTTTCCCAAAACCCATAGCCTTTCCTCCGCCGCCTTGCATTTGCCGCATAAAGAAAATCCATACNCCAATAAACAAGAGCATTGGGAACCAGGAGATAAGAATGCCTAGCAGACCAGACATACCCTCNTCTTTGGGAGCTGCCGAAATCCTTACTCCCCCTTNCCGAAGTCTATCCACTATACCTGGATCATTTGGCGCGTATGTTGAAAATGCGCGTCCATCGTTAAAATGTCCTTTTATCGTATTTCCTTGGATAGTGACATCGCTCACTCTTCCTTGTTCCACCTCGCCTAAAAAGTCTGAAAAAGCCAGGCTGGAGTAGCTGCTTCGAGAACTATTATTTTGAAACAGATTGAACAGAGCCACCAACAAGACTCCAATGACGATCCATAACGCTATATTCCGGCCAAATTTATTCACTTAAAAGTCCTCGTAAAAAAAACCTGTCGATACTACGTGTCCAAACACGACTTCTGGAGAGTTCTAGAGATGAGAAATATGCTCATAAACTTTCCTTCGCCAAATCGTAGACCCAGAAAGAGTCCGGATGNAAGTTACAAAAAACTCCAGGCGATTCCCCACCATGGTTTCTACGATTCACCCCCTCAAAGTGGGGTATGAATAGGTCGTCGTCAAGGCTTCTAGCTATAGGAATTGATATTCTTGCACGAAAAGGTAACTCAGGTCCAAAGATATCTGGTAAATTTTGTCCAGAAATTCGTTTGAGTTTTTTCCACCCAGTTTCGCCAAGAGGTTCCATAATCAGCTTTTCTTTTGAAGTTTGAATCACTTCAAATCGATTATCCCATCTAAGTTTTGTTCCAGGCATAATAACGGTAGAGGGGAATTTTCTAGGGATTTCTCGATAAATCCAGATCGTCCCCGAATTTGTCTTTTCAATCACGCATCCCCCAAGAGTAGCCGTTGTAACTTTTTGACCTCTTAATAAGCAGATTAACCGATTAAGTTTCTCTTTCTTTGAAGGCCACGATGCTCCGCCAATCGAAATTAAGAGGCGACCTAACAAAAGTTCTAAAAATTTTATCGGTGTTTCGTCTATACTTGAGGCGTTTATCCAAGCTATGCCCGTCCCTAGTATTCCACCATTTTTTTTCATGAAGTTGAGAGAAGTCTGGTCAAAAATATTTCTTAATTTCCGCATGGCAGATGCTAGACGAACAACCTTATTTCCTTCAAGCCCGACTTTCTCAATACCGGGCTTGAGCTGCCTCAACATCACACGCGTATACTTTAAATCTTGGTTGCTGGGATCAACAACCCAATTCTGACCAAAACGCCTGCAAGTCTCAATTAGCCGACACTTTGTTATGTTAAGAAGAGGGCGTATAATGGTTAAGCCGGCAACTCGTGTGCCATTGCGCATTCCGCTTAGGCCCTCAGGTCCGCTATCCGCTAAGATACGCATATAAACGGTCTCTGCCTGATCTTCGATTGTATGAGCAAGCATCACCCCGTCTACGGAGTTATTTCTGCACCAATTTCCAAGAAGATGAAACCGCCACTTTCGCGCAAAGGCTTGAATTCCATGGTGCGGAGGGAGCTGTTCTATTACTAGTGTATTATGCGGGATCCCTCTATTTTCCAGCCAAAGTTTCACTTGAGCTGCTTCGGTTTTTGCCTCTTTTCGAATTCCATGATCAACTGTTAAGGCCGTTATTTTTACACCGTTTTGCCTCCCCCAATTATCTGCAAGCAAACACAAGGCTAAACTATCGGCACCGCCCGAAACGCCAACGGCAATATGGAGATGTTCTCGGTTTATATACGAAACATGCATTAATGCAGAGAACTCATGTTCGTCAATTGGAACGGAGTTAATTTTATTTTGNCAGCNGAGATGCAATGTTTTTATGTCGCACAACCAAGGCGCTTGCTCTCACTGCTCGCGCGACGGATCAAATTTTGTGTACCGTTCGGGAACTCAGATAATAATTGTGCAAAAGCAAGGCAAGCATCTCCGCGACGATCCAGTTTAAGAAGTGATAGACCCAATTTCAAAAGGTTATCAGGAGTTTTGGAACTTCCTGAATGCCGCTCATAACCAGAGATAAAAATTTCCGCAGCATCTTCGTATTTTCCTTGTGTATAGTAAGTTTCACCTAACCAGTACATTGCATTTGGCACTAACNGATCATNTGGATTCGNATTCAAGAATTCTTTGAGTGCTAACTCTGCTTTTTGAAATTCCCTCTTACGCAAATATCCAAAAGCATGCTGATATTGTGCTTTGGCATCACCTTCAGGCAGAAAACGATTCTGCCTTTCAGAGGAACCTACTTGTATACTCGATAGGGGTCTGNGATCCTTGGTCATGGGCTTGTCTGTATTGTTTAAATCGCCAGATTCCTGTGATTTTTTCTTCGAAAAGTCGTCGCGATCTATATAACCTAGGACTCCAGGCTTGATAGCTCGATTTGGAATACCNAGATCTTTTTTAGTAGACCGATTAACTAAACCCTTGGGGTCATTCCGATTCAACTTTTTTGCTTCTAAGGATGCTAATCGTGAATCTAAGTCAGAAATCAAGTTATCAAGTCGATTATTGAGCTCTTCAGCAACACCTTGGAGAGATCTAACTAATGCTTCAAGATTTTGCAGTTTTACGATAGTGTTCGCCGCCGAATCCGATGCTGGGGCTAACTGCTTGCTTTGCTCATTAGGAAGAGTTTTCTTATTAACTATATATTTTTTATGGCCATTCGTTAATTTTTGTTCTGAAAAGAGATGAAGGTGAAGATCTCTTATTTCAAGTTCAAGACGTTTAAGCCTATTGTCGATGTCCGAATTTGAGCTAGTTTGGGCGACAACCACGCCTGTGCTTGCTTGCAGAGATACAATAATAAGCCAAAATAACCCTAAATACCGAAATAATCTATTCCACATACTCTGGTGCCAATTAGTTAGAAAATGCATTCCCTAAAACTAATAACATTATATGTCAAAACTAAGGCGCCAATCCAATTTTACTTGGATGGCGCCCTTGTAAGCTAGTGTTTAGCGCAGGTTTAATCTACAACCGTAACGCCTCTGCGATTTTGCATCCATGCACCCTTGGTGTTACCAAGAGCCATTGGACGTTCTTTACCATAGCTTATTGTGCTAATCCGACCGCCATCGATCCCACGCGCTACTAAATAATCTTTTACGGAACTAGCCCTTCGCTCCCCAAGAGCCAAGTTATATTCACGGGTTCCCCTCTCATCACAGTGCCCTTCTACTGTAACACGAACACTCGGATATTTCTGAAGCCACAATGCCTGACCATCAAGTGTTGATTGCGCAGATGGCGTCAAGTCAGATTTATCGTATCCGAAGAAAACTCTATCACCAACCTCTGCTACAAACTCTTCTTTTGAACCAGGCTTTAAAGCCGATGATCCCACCCCGCCAGTAGATCCACTACTACTGGAAGAAGAACCAGTGGTACTTGCTACTTTCCCTGCTCCGCTGGATCCACTGGATATGTCTTGATCTTGAGCGCAAGCAGAAACCAAGGCTACGGAGGCCAAGAGTGCTAAAATCTTCAGTCGCATAATCCACCCCTTCAACAAACTAAGTTAGACTTGATATCCAAATATAGTAGTTTATCTGGATCTAAATAACTATTCTTCAATTCTTTTAACAGAGTGCCTAGGGTTTAACCAAATAAAATAAAGCAAATTTACAAATAAAATTCAATTCCAACTACTTTTTAAGGGTTGAGGGGTGACCATGCAGGGTCCGAGGCATCTAAAGGAGTAATAATTTCACGCTCATTGTACCCAGTTAAATCAATCGAAAATAATTTTACCGATCTAGAAAGACCATCGCCGGAGGGTTCCATTTGGCGGAAAAATATCAGCACACGTCCATTTGGCGCCCACGTTGGTGATTCTACGAGATAGCCATCAGCCAAAATACGTTCATTCTTGCCGTTAGGCTGCATCACTCCTATAAAAAATTTCCCCTTAAACATCTTAGTAAACGCTATTAGATCACCTCTAGGAGACCAAACTGGTGTAGCATACCGACCTTTCCCAAAACTAATTCTTCTTATATCACGGCCATTCGAGTTCATTACATATAGCTGTTGTGCACCACCTCTATCAGAATTAAATACTATTCTCGACCCATCGGGAGAATACGTTGGGGATGTGTCAATAGATGGGCTGCGAGTTAATTGCTTCACCCTTCTAGTGGCTAGTTCCATGGTATAAATGTCGGTGATCCCATTTTTTGCAAGGCTCATAATTACCTTTGAACCATCAGGCGAAAACCTAGGAGCAAAGGTCATTCCGGGAAAATCACCTAACACTTCCTGCTGCCCAGTATCAATATTAAAAATGTAGACTCTTGGTTTTTTGTTATAGTAAGCAAGATAGGTTATTTCCTGCATTGTTGGGGAAAATCGCGGTGTTAAAACTAAATCAGATCCATCGGTCAGAAAGCGGTGGTTAGCACCATCTTGATCCATAATTGCTAATCGTTTTACGCGTCTGTCTGAAGCCCCACTCTCAGAGATATACACTATTCTAGTGTCAAAATAGCCATCTTCACCCGTAATTCTTTTATAAACCAAATCCGAAATCATATGTGCTACACGTCGCCAATTTTTAGGCGTTGTAAAATATGCATTTCCAACCATTTGNTGCTCGGCGAAGACGTCCCAAAGACGAAACTGAACATTTAAACGGCCGCTAGCATCGATTGTTACGGCCCCATGTACCATCGCCTGCGCATTGAGAACACGCCAATTACCAAATTGTGGCCGCAAGTCCATCTCTATCGATTTTTCTAAAAAAGCTTTTGGATCTATTGGCGCGAACAACCCTGATCGTTCAAGATTTGCCGAAATAACACCGGATATTTTTTTTCCTATATTGGCAATTTTGCTTTCATTGGATTTGAAGACTGTAATAGCTATGGGCATTGGGTCGGCTCGCCCTTGCGTTACGTCTATCCTTAAATCTGCATGACTATTTTGATGCGAAAGAAAAAAAACAGTACAAGAAACAACAACAATCCACAGTTTAAAATGCTTAAAAGGTAACAACCTTGTCTCCATAAAAAGTAATTTCCCAGAATCACTGTAACATATTTTTTGGGTCGAAGTTGAAAGTAAATGATTTCCAAACATCATATTTCCCAATGGGTAGTTTTAAAGGAATACAGTCGGGGTGGCTTAAGGCGCGCAGAGCACTTTCTGCAGCAGCTCGGAAGAATGGATCAGAGTTCATTCTTACTCTATCAATAACTCGAGCCGCACGTACTGTGGCGTCTGGATTCATTTTCATCTCTATTTCAACGCTTAATGCGTCTGCTTGACGAGCCCCTGCCGCAATATTCCAGCACCGGCCAATTTGCTGACGAAGCACGTCTATTTCGCTCATTGTTACTTTTTCATTTTTTCTAAAGTCTTGGCTATTACTATTTAATGACAATTTTCTCAATCTATCTCCTATTGTTTTCTTTTCACTTGTCTTTCGTTGATCTATTTTTTCTTTTTTTAGGTTTTTCAAAAGGCTTGTAAATTGTTTTTGGACGGGGCGCTTTGTTGGTTTCGGTTTCTTTATTAATTTAACAGCGGGACGCGGCTTCGGCTTTAATGTCGGTTTCCTAACTTTGATTTTTGGTGGCTTTGGCTTTTTGCGNGGCTTCGCTTCAGGAATAGGAGCAATGTTATCTCGCGAGATTTGAGATTTTTTAGGTTTATCGGGCAAGGACTTTTTTTGTTTTGCACTTTCTTTTTGCTTAGGAGATTTGTCCTTCTTTTGTTCGGACGGTTGAAGATTTGCCTCTGGGGGGATGTTGGTGACCTTTGAAACATCTGATAATTTAACAAAAATCAAGGCATCTAATTTTGGTGGATCGCGTTTTATATGGGGTAAGCCAAACCAAGCTATTAATATTACTAATAGATGTAAGGCACCTGATGATAGAAACCCGAATTTCATAGACATTAGCCTANGGTTTTTGAGCGTTTTCTTTTGGAAACGCCTCAATTTCACTTTTTAAATTAGCCAAATCGGTTCTTAAAGCGATTACTTGAATACCAGCATTCCTAATCTCACCGGCGATTACCGCAATTGCCCCATAACTCANACGTGCATCTCCTCTGAGGTGTACCTTAATTTTTGGATTTGCTGTCTTCATTTGNGCTAGCTTTGGTGCTAAAGACGATAAAAGCACCTCTTTTTTATTAATATAGATCCGCTTTTCGTTATCAACTTCGATATTAAGAGGTGTATCGTCATCAGCAATTATATATTCTTTACTTACTTTTGGCAGTTGGACTGGGATGCCTAAAACAAGAAGNGGAGCAGTGACCATAAAAACAACTAGAAGTACCAGCATCACATCTACAAAAGGTGTTACGTTTATGTCGCTAATTGGCCTGGAGCGTTTTCTCCGCTCGGCAACACGTNGGGTGGTTTGTACTCCCAATGTTAAGCTCCCTTGTCTAAGTTTCTTGAGAGTATAGAAATAAATTCTGCTGAAAACCCCTCCAANCTTTGAGCAAACCGGTCCAAGTCATGACTGATTTTGTTATATGCCACCACAGCTGGTATCGCGGCGATTAGACCTAAAGCTGTCGCGAATAACGCCTCTGCAATTCCAGGGGCTACGACCGATAGTGCCGTAGTTTTAGTAGCTGCGATGGACTGGAAAGCATCCATTATACCCCAAACTGTTCCAAACAGGCCAACAAAGGGTGCGGTTGAACCAACAGAGGCGAGAAAAGACATATTTTTTTCAAGACGTTCCATTTCACGGTCTATAGTGAGGTTCATTATTTGCTGGATGCGTGCCCTTAAGCTGGCTCTAACTTCCTCGCTCTTTCGGGCAAGATCTTTGGAGTTTCTCCATTCCCTCATTGCTTCCGAGAAAACTAACGACATGGGATCGTGTGGATTGGTTCCTACCTTATCATATAGCTCCTCAATAGACCCCCCAGACCAAAAACTATCTTCAAAAGCTCTAGCATGAGCCCTCAAACCTCGTAATTTTAAAATCTTATCAAAAATAATAGCCCAAGTAACAATTGACACTATTATCAGACCTAGCATTACCGCCTTAACTACCGGATCCGCAGCTAAAAATAAGCCTANTATGGAAAGGTCTGTATCTACCGACCCTCCCAATTGCACACTATCAACAATAGTTTGTTCCATTTAGACCACCGTTTCTAAAACTCGGTTGTTATTTATTTTACTTGTTATGGCTTCTTTTAAGTNCTTGGGTAAACGTTTCGGCTTTCCTGCCTTGCCNACGCATGCAATGTCCGTCTCTATAGCAACTAGCAAATCGTCTTTTGCTGTTCTCTCACCAATTCTATGAATAGTTTGCTCAATAGAAATTCTTGCACCGTATAGGGNATCAAAACTAGTTCTGACTTCAACCAGGTCGTCCAGAAATGCCGGGCTTATGTATTCAACATTGCACCGGCGAACTGTTAACATAATTTCCTGATCTCTAATCAGACACCTTTGTTGAAATCCAAGAGATCTAAGCGCTTCTGTTCTAGCGTGCTCTGCAATAGACAAATATTCAGTGTGATAGACGATACCACCTGCATCAGTCGCATCGTAATATATCCGCGCTCGGAANTTGTGNACTCCNTGGTACCACGANGTAGTTGCTATGTGTCTNTCATCATTCATCGGTGTCAGACCTACTAGTCTCATAAATATCGGTCCTATTATTTGACAGTATCTCTAATTGGGTTTGCTTGTTCTTGGGCTGTATTCCCAAGTGTTCATATGCATTTGCCGATAGAACCCTCCCTCTTGGAGTTCTGTCGATGAACCCTTGTTGCAAAAGATATGGCTCAATAACTTCTTCTATAACATCTCTTTGTTCAGAGAGGGCGGCAGCCAAAGTATCCACTCCAACTGGCCCACCGGAATAGTTTTGAGCAATACAGTTGAGGTAACGTTTATCCATGGCATCCAAACCAAGGTTATCGACTTCTAAACGCACTAACGCTGCATCAGCAGCCTCTGCGTCGATTGCCTCACTAAAAAGAATCCCCGCGAAATCTCTGACGCGACGTAATAAACGTCCCGCAACCCTTGGAGTACCTCGCGATCGCCTCGCTATTTCTTTTGCACCGTCTGTTGTTATTTTAAACGATAATTTCTCAGCAGCTCGCTTAATTATTTCCTCTAATTCATTCTGGCCATAAAACTGCAATCTCATTGGAATTCCAAATCGATCTCTCAGTGGCGTTGTAATCAGGCCGGAACGGGTTGTAGCGGCTATAAGAGTGAAAGGCGGCAAATCTATCCTCAATGATCGAGCCGCNGGCCCNTCTCCTATCATCAGGTCTAGCTGGAAGTCCTCCATTGCAGGATAAAGCACTTCTTCCACGCTAGGATTCAAACGATGAATTTCGTCAATAAATAATACATCCTTTGGTAATAAGTTAGTTAAAAGGGCTGACAAGTCACCAGCTTTCGTGATGGTCGGACCTGAGGTCATTCTAAAATTTACGCCTAATTCACGTGCTACTATTTGCGCTAATGTTGTTTTTCCTAAACCGGGAGGACCGTGGAACAAGACATGATCCATCGCCTCTTGGCGACCTTTGGCTGCATCTATAAAAACCCGTAGATTACTTCGAATTTGTCGCTGGCCGATAAATTCTTCTAGGTTCTGGGGGCGTAAAGAGCTGTTTTGGTAGTCGTCTTCAGCTATTTCTGGATCNACGATACGTTCTTGTTCACTAAAATTTCTTGTNTCCTCTTCACTCACGAAGCAAGCTCCTTAAGCGTGGCGGCAATTAGCTTATCCAGTGTTTCGATGTTAGCTTTANAATTACTTGCTTTAGATACCGCTTTTTGNGCCTCAAAACGGCTGAATCCCAAATTAACCATTGCTGATATTGCATCTGCAATCAATGAATTATCTGGACTGGTAGTTGTTTCAATATTGTTTACGTTACCTGCAAAAAAACCATCTACTTTGTCCTTAAGTTCGGAAACAATCCTTGTTGCAAGTTTTTGACCAACTCCGTCAGCTCTAACAAACATTGTTTTATCTTCGCTTAAAAGAGAATTCATAATNTCTTCTGATGTTAATGCGCTCAATATTGCTAGGGNTGCTTTCGAACCAACACCTTGTACCGTTTGCAGTGTTTGAAACCAGCGCTTCTCATCATCAGAGNAAAATGCGTACAGATGTATGTGATCTTCTCGCACATGGGTCTCGACCAAAACTGTTACCACTTCTCCGATACTACCAAGCTGACTCATTGTTCGGCTTGAAGTAAATACTGAATATCCGACGCCACCAACATCAATAATAGCGCCGTTATCACTGACAGCATCAAGACGGCCCGTTAACTTGCCTATCATCTTAGGGCTTCCTTTATTAGTGCCCGATTGATCAAGTCATTCATTCGATTAGAAGTTGCTTTTTTGGACTTTCTATAAAGAGTTTTCTCATTAGTATTCCCAAACTTTAAATCTACTCCCGAATAGTGGGCATGACAAATAGCCACCGCCAGTGCATCAGCAGAATCTGAGCAAGTTACAGTTATTTTTGGTAATAATTTTCCCACCATTATTTTTATTTGNTCTTTACTGGCGTGACCAACCCCCACCAATGACTTTTTTACCCGGTTAGGAGCGTACTCAGTTATTGGNATTTTGGATAATGCCGGGGCCAGCAGTATCGCGCCTCTAGCAAGGCCAAGCTTCAAAGTAGAAGCAGCGTTTTGATTTACAAATGTCTCTTCTGCAGCCGCTGTAGTCGGATTGAGGTCTTCAACTATCTTCAAAAGATCTTGGTGCAAAAAAACAAGGCGCTCTACAAGATCTAATTTAAGTGAGGGCGCTATGGTGCCATGGGCGACATGTCGAAGATTACTGCCATCATAGTCCACTATTCCCCATCCAGTGCGACGTAACCCNGGGTCAAGGCCGAGAATCCTGGTGCAGTTTGCTTTTCTCACTTCATTTAACATAACTTACTTCGTGAGCTTTTCCAAAACATCGTCACTAATCTCAAAATTTGCCGCAGTCGACTGAACATCGTCNTTATCATCCAATACGTCTAATAATTTTAGAAGAGTGCTGGCCTGGTCTGCCGATAGTTCTACAGTACTTTGGGGCTTCCAGGATAAGCCTGCTGATTCGGGAGGACCATATTCCTCTTCCAAATATTCTCGCACATTATTGAATTCGTCTGTGNTGCAGATAAACTCATAACCAGCTTGGGTTGCTTCAACATCCGAGGCCCCTGCTTCCACCGCCGCCTCAAAAGCNGCCTCACTTGAACCCAAATCTTTTNGATATGATATCAAGCCTATTCTATCAAACATAAAACCAACGCTGTTTGTCTCACCCAAATTTCCGCCATATTTACTAAATGCCGCCCGAACTTCCGATGCTGTGCGATTGCGGTTATCTGTAAGAGCGTCAACAATAATTGCGACGCCACCGGGGCCATAACCTTCATATCTAACCTCTTCATAATTCGTTTCTTCTCCACCGCCAGCGGCTTTCTTGAGTACCCTGTCGATATTATCTTTAGGCATATTTGCAGCCCTTGCCGCGGCTATAGCTGTTCGCAGTCTAGGGTTTGAATCTGGGTCAGCCCCCGCTTTCGCTGCAACCGTTAGTTCTCTAATCAAGCGTGTGAAGATTTTAGCACGTTTCTTATCTTGCGCTCCCTTCCGGTGCATAATGTTTTTAAACTGTGAATGTCCAGCCATCTTCAAAAGCCCAAATGAGTTTACGAAAAATTGTTATGTAACAAGATTAATACACTATATATTGTGTTATGAGGAATAAAAATACGAAAGTTAAAGGTTGAATCTGGCTTTATTGTGGCGATTCTTTATAGATCAGCGATAGAACAGCGCGTGCCTCAAGTATTATAAAAAATTGAGATTTGGTTTTTACACCATCCTCGCAACACAACAGTTTTGTTGTATTTTTTATTTAAGCGATTGGGGCAAACTGAANCTCTTATGGTTCCTCNTTACCAGGAAGCGTCATTTCAGACACGTCGTAAATATATGGAATNTCTTAATGCGTATATCTTGGTTCCGCTTTATTTTCTAGAATTTACTGAGCATCTATATCAAAATATCAAGCGGCTTGAAGATGGATGGTTCAAGTTCTGTTTCTTCAGATTCCTACCTAAACGCTACTTCTGATAGATTTCCATTACCATCCGCCTGGCCACGTGGTTACAACTATCGATTAAGCTTTTTATGGTTGAGCAAAAATGTTGACTTTCAATCGNGGATTACCAGCCATGACGAAGCAGTGAGNCGGCTATGGAAACAAATCCTCTCTAGCAATTGGAATTGGCTTCGATAAATCCCAAGGTCTTACGTCTCGCGCTTTCCTGAGTACAATCAAACGATCTATAGGCACGAATTGATTGGGTATTTTCCGACAACATCTTTTTTTCTCTCTTTGAAGNACAAATTGCTTCTGCCTTAATAACACGGGCTAATACCGCGATAGACAAACTAGGTTCAAATGCCATTACTAATCCGGCAATGATTGGCTNAGCACCCCGCCCAACCTTATTGGCTGAATATTTGTTGCCAACCCCGTCCTGTCATCGCTTGTCACAATAGTACCACAGATGGTTGCCTCCCCATCCGCCGGCTCTAAACGTGATCCAGGTAGTTTGGACACGAATCGCCTAATCGGTGCGTCTTTTTTCATTCCAATAACCGAGTCATAATCCCCACACATTCCAACATCCGTTTGGTANGCGGTACCAGCGGCTAAGATCATTTGATCCGCGGTGGGAACATGCGTGTGTGTCCCAAGTATGGCTGTTACCCGGCCATCAAAATTGTGCCCAAGAGCCATTTTTTCACTCGTAGCTTCTCCATGCATATCAATAAGAATGAAATCTGCACTACCTGCCAAAGGATTATNTTCAATTNTAGTCTCTATTGATCGAAAAGGATCGTCTANGGGATCCATAAATAGCCTAAGCATTACATTTATTACAAGAACGCGACGGCCATCTTTCGTCTGAAACAACCCTGCCCCATTGCCTGGCGTATCTTGGGGGTAGTTTACCGGTCGGAGTATGCGATACTCTCGATCAAGGTAATCTAGCACGTCTCTCTGATCCCAAACGTGATTTCCAGTTGTAATTACATCAACACCGGCTGCGAATAGGTTATCAGCTATTTCTTCATTGATACCAAACCCGCCAGCAGCATTTTCTCCATTTACGACAATGAAGTCAGGGTTGAGGGATGTTTGTAATTCGGGTAAATTTTCCATAACTGCTTCGCGGCCACTTTTACCCACTATATCTCCAAGAAACATTAACCGCATGAATATTAACCTTCCCGTAAAATTACTCTTTTTTCTGTGAGAATAGCATCTAGCTGAAAATCGGATTTTTCTTTTGGNACGGTTTGTACTTCCTGCATGTCATAAGCTACACCGACGGCAAAAATNTCTTTTCTTTTNGNGAATTNTCGGAGCGTGAGGTCATAAAAACCNCCTCCATAACCCAAGCGATACCTATCTGAGTCGAACGCCAGCAGCGGAACAAGAAACCAATTAGGCTCAATTATGGCAGCATCTTGGGTTACAATAGAGGTATTATATGCTCCCCCGGTCATTTTAGCTCCAGGCATCCATTTTCTAAATAGAAGAGGTTTTCTTGCTGCCACTATTTCAGGAAGTGCAATATCAATACCTGATCGATATAAACTCTCCATAAGNGGTCGGACATTAATTTCGCTTTTAATCGGCCAAAAGCCAGCGACCACTTGATCAAGTCCAGGTGACCATTGAGTAAANAAATTCTTTACAATTGAACTTGCNGCTTCGTCAGCGCGTTTATCACTGATCGCATCCCTACGTAATGCTGATTTTGCTCGGAGTCTGATTTTTAAATCTTTAATATTCAAAGTTAATTTCAAGCTAAAGCTGTATTTTTTCGTTTCGAACCAAAGACGAACGGAAGCCGAATCGACCGTCGGCAAAGATTATCCTCTGTGGCCTGTAAATACAGGTGGGCGCCACTATATCGAGGCCACGACCCCGGCAGCGGTAGCTCCCAAAGGATTGATTATAGCCCCAGAGATATATCAACCTATCGCATCGCTCAGCAACCGTCCAAGCTAATTTTAGGCCCGATCGACTTTGTCAGCAATATTTTCTATTCTTTTTGTTATTTCTTGTAAAAACAGCACTGCATCTTTTTGNGCGGGATTATCGTCTTGCTGCTGACGAGTTTCATTTTTCAGNTCTACTAACTCATCCGCTATTACAAGTGCTGCCATTACCAATAAGCGATTGCTGCCAACCTGCCCTATTTGATTAACTAACTCCATTACCTTTTCATCAACCATAGCAGCTAAATCGATTAATCGGTTTTCTTGCCCGTCCTCGCATGCAATTCTGTATGTTTGTCCATTTACTGAAACATCAACTTGAGCCAACTATTACTCCTCCACGAGATCTATCAACCTTTCAATTATATTATCNAGTGATTCCTTTACACTAGCCAGTGTCTCTTCCAATTCTTTTTGTCTAGACAAGGCCATTTCGAATTCNCCCCTTTGNGNCCCAGCAACCATACGCGTCTCTATTTTTTTCTCAAGATCTGATACTACTTGCTTTAGGCTATCAAGAGCTTCGTCAACACCAGTCATTTGTAGTTATCCCGATTACTCAATGTATTTAAAACCTTTCCTTGGATTATGTAGAAAATAGCTTTATCGTCAACCAGCTGTGCGAAAAGAATTCNACCGATCGAGATGGACAAGGCAAACTATTTGCACTATTCAAAATGCCAATAAACTGCCCNTACCNGTTTCGTCAATTAAATTATCTGGGAACCATAAATTAGAGGAGCGGCGCTCAAAGTGAATTATACGAAATTAGATGAAGGTAATTACTCTGAAATGGCAAATGCTATTAGGGTACTAACCATAGATGCAGTTGAAGCGGCNAATTCTGGTCACCCGGGTATGCCAATGGGTATGGCAGACGTTGCAACTCTACTTTTTTCAGAATTTCTTAAGTTCGATCCGCAAAATCCTAAATGGGCCGATCGGGACCGNTTTATTTTATCTGCGGGTCACGGTTCGATGCTCATTTACGCGCTGCTTTATTTAACTGGTTATTCAGATATGTCATTAGACGAAATTAAAAACTTCCGCCAATTTGGATCCAAAACAGCAGGTCANCCAGAATATGGAGAAGTAAATGGAGTGGAGACTACTACAGGTCCACTTGGGCAGGGTTTCGCAAACGCAGTCGGAATGGCTATAGCCGAGCGCCAACTCTCTGCAAGATTCGGCACAGAGGTTGTTGACCATNACACNTATTGTGTTGTGGGTGACGGTTGTCTTATGGAAGGTATTAGTCACGAAGCNGCNTCACTTGCAGGGCATCAACGCCTAGAAAAACTCATAATTCTTTTCGATGACAACGGCATTTCNATAGACGGCTCAACAAATCTAACCGTATCCGATGACCATATAGCACGNTTCGAAGCGTATGGATGGCATACAGCGACCGCTGATGGTCACGATTTCGACTCGATCAGAATGGCCATTTCTAATGCCAAAAATTCGCAACAGCCATCTTTTGTAGCGTTCAAAACTCAAATAGGTTTTGGTTCGCCTAACAAAGGTGGGACGGCCGCCTGCCATGGCGCTCCTCTCGGCGCAGAAGAAGTCGAACTAGTGAGATCCACTTTAAACTGGTCCGAAGAACCATTTATAATTCCTGATCCAATTATTAAATCATGGAGAAACCTGGGGAAACNNGGGAGTGGAGAACAAAAAGCCTGGCAGGAGCGCTTAAATAGATTAGAAAAAAAACAAAGGCAGGCGTTTGAGGAGGCACTAGAAGGTACGTCCAGTAGCGAGGCCCATAACGCTCTTGAGAGGTATAAAGCTGAACTAATTACGGTCAAACCAAATATCGCAACCAGAGTCGCGTCTCAAAAAACACTGGAGGTCCTTACCCCAATGACCCCATGGTTAATAGGAGGATCGGCAGACCTAACGGGGTCAAACAATACTAAGACCAATGATCATGAAATATTAAGCGAAGACACTCCAGCCGGCAATTACTTGCATTACGGTGTAAGAGAACATGCAATGGCTGCAGCTATGAATGGTATGGCTCTTCACGGGGGTGTTNTTCCTTACGGTGGCACTTTTTTAGTTTTCACCGATTACTGCAGACCGTCAATTCGGCTTTCCGCTCTTATGAAACTGAGAGTGGTTTTTGTGATGACACACGACTCTATTGGGCTCGGTGAGGATGGCCCAACTCATCAACCAGTTGAGCATCTAAGTGCCCTACGCTCCATACCAAATTTGAATGTGTATCGCCCGGCAGATGCTGTCGAGACATTAGAATGNTGGGAACTTGCNCTTCAAACAAATCAAACGCCCTCAATTATTGCTCTTTCGCGCCAAAACCTACCTCAGATACGTCTNGAACATAAACCGGAAAANCTCTCTTCAAAAGGAGGTTACATAATTAAACATTCGTCGCACCAAGGTCCNCAGACTACAATTGTTGCAACGGGTTCTGAGGTATCTATTGCANTGGANGCACAAGCAGTATTAGAAAACACTGGTATTCCGACATGTGTCGTTTCAATGCCCTGTCTCGATATTTTCAATTCTCAGGATGAAGTATACCAAAACTCAGTGATAGCGCCTGAATCCAATATCGTTGTTGTTGAAGCAGGTGTGCAACAAAGTTGGGATAAGTTACTTGGAAGGGCAGGAGTATTTATAGGAATGAATGGCTTTGGTGCTTCAGCCCCCGCGAACGACCTTTTCAATCATTTTAAAATAACGNCGGAAGAAATAATCCAAACTATAAAAGAGAGATTTGCTACTTCCTAAAGACCTTTTGGAGAATTAAGAATGACTACGAATATCGCTATTAATGGTTTTGGACGAATAGGTAGGTTGGTCCTGCGGGCGATTTTTGAAAGCGGAAGAAAAGACCTAAAGGTAGTAGCAGTTAATGACTTAGGAACCGTCGCTACAAATGCTCACCTCCTTAAATGGGATAGTAACCACGGTCGCTTCCCTGGTGAAATAACTGTGCAGGATGATTCCATCGACATAGGATTTGGGCCAATAAAGTTTACCTCTGAAAGAGACCCCAAACAGCTTCCTCATAAGGAACTAGATGTAGATATTGTGATGGAGTGTACCGGTATATTCACTGACCGAGACAAGGCGGCACGACATATAGAGGGGGGCGCGAAACGCGTAATCGTCTCTGCGCCGTCAAGAAATGCCGATATAACTGTCGTCTTTGGCGTTAATCATGACAAAATCACGAAAGAGCACGAAGTGATTTCAAGCGCCTCATGCACCACCAATTGTTTAGTGCCGGTGGCTTACGTTCTTAATAATGCAATCGGAATAGAAACAGGTTACATGACGACTGTGCATGCATACACAGGCGATCAGCCGACACTTGACACGTTTCATGGTGATCTTCGCAGAGCCCGTGGTGCTGCATCCTCCATGGTTCCCACGTCTACAGGAGCAGCTAAGGCAGTAGGATTAGTTTTACCCGAACTTGCCGGGAAACTAGACGGTGCGGCTATTCGCGTCCCAACATCAAACGTCAGTCTAATAGATCTCAAATTCATACCAAAGCGTCCNACAACTGTTGAGGAAATTAACTCAACCATAATCGAGGCCGCCANCAACAGCCCATTAAAAGGGATACTCGGAACAAACGACGAACCACTGGTATCGATTGACTTTAATCATAACTCGAACAGTTCAACCTTTGACCTTAACCAAACTCAAGTGATAGAAGGTGGCTTAGTTCGTGTGTTGGCGTGGTATGATAATGAATGGGGATTCTCCACAAGGATGTCCGATACGGCGGCATTTCTAACGGAAATGTTGTAAAATAACCTTCTACGCAATACACCTCAATAGACACCCTAAGTATCTACTGTTAAAAACAAAAACGGACTGTTTTCTTTTGGGAAGGTAACCTAAGGTACAAATATGAAAATTAATGGAAATGCCCTAAGGGTTGGCAATGTAATAGAACATAACGGCCGATTATGGGTGACAGTAAAAACCCAGGCAGTTAAGCCCGGAAAAGGCGGGGCCTTCAATCAAGTCGAACTTAAAGATTTGCGTAACGGTAGTAAGCTCAATGAAAGATTTAGAGCTGATGAGCAAGTCGAACGTGTACGTCTAGATCAACAAAAGGCACAATTTTTATTTCAAGACGAAAATATTTTTACCTTTATGGATGCAGAAACTTTTGACCAAATAGAGATAGAGACATCACTTCTTGGAGATCAAGCAATTTTCCTACAGGACGGCATGGAGGTAATGATCGAATTATATGAGGGTGATCCCTTATCTGTTGTTCTGCCGGATACAGCAGCATACGAGGTAGTTGAGGCTGACGCAGTTGTAAAAGGCCAAACTGCGTCTTCATCATACAAGCCGGCCGTTCTAGAAAATGGCGCCAAAATTATGGTCCCGCCTCACATAGAAGCCGGCACAAGAGTAATAATCAAGCCAGAAGATGGTTCTTACGTAGAACGAGCCAAAGACTAACTTTTTAACAAACTGGATGGAGAGCCAATGGCAACGCGCACGGCGATAATTAATGTCATGGCTAAAGCATGCTATAAGGCTTCGCGAAACTTGCTAAGAGATTTTGGAGAAGTTGAGCAGCTGCAAACATCTCGCAAAGGGCCGGAAGATTTTGCAAAGACCGCTAATGACGCTTCTAGACGAAAGTTACTAGATGAGCTGACTTTTGCCAGACCCGACTACGGTTTAATGGCAAAGGGAGCAGAAATAAGTAAAAGCCAAGACCCAAAAAACAGAATATGGATCGTCGATTCCTTGAATGGGTCAAAAAATTTTTCGCACGGCATACCTCATTGGGCAGTCTCTATAGCCTTGGAGGAAGATCAGCAAATTGTGGCTGGCGTAGTCTATGATGCAACGAGAGACGAATTATTTTGGAGCGAAAAGGGAATCGGAGCTTATCTGAACGATACTCGTCTTAGGGTTTCTGAGCGACGGCACCTATCAGACTGCTGTCTAGGGGTGGGGCATCTAGGCGGCGACAAATACTTAAGCACTCTCGATAAATTATTTAATGCGGTTAATAGTACTAGGAACTTTGGCTCAGAAGCCCTCGACTTAGCATACGTAGCAGCGGGTCGCATTGACGGTGTTTGGCAAAATGATATTAAATTATGGGAGATTGCTGCGGGGATCCTAATGGTGAGAGAAGCTGGCGGGTATTCGACAGACGCCTCCGGTAAAACAGCGATATTAAAAGATGGTAATATACTATCCGCGAATACTAATGTTCACCAAGAGCTAGTAAAAACTTTGAAAAGTTAAGAATTAGTCTTTTAATCATCTATTTTTTTAAAAGCCTTACTTCAAGTTGATGAAACGCAGGTATTTATATACTTTATAAGAATTAATTATAAACTTTTTGGAGAAAGCCTATGAAAGGGAGAACATCGGTGCATTTTCAATTCATTTTGGCATTGATCGTTATTACTCTTTCCTCCAACCTCTCGTCGGAAGCGTTATCAGATGATTTGACAATAACCATAGGGCGTCAAGTCCACTCAGAAGTTGAGGTTAACTTGGAGATCCTGAACAGTTTACCTGCTAGTAACTTCTCACCAGGTTCCATTGGAAGAAACAAACAAAAAAAAGAACTTACACGAGCTTTAGAACCAAAGACTATCCATCCAAAAACTGATAAGAAATTTCGTACGGCCGGTGCAAAAGCAATCACTCCGCCGGCTAAACCAAAAATCAAAGTTTCTAAAACCCCTAAATTCATATCACCTAAAAAGAGTAGTTCTATTTCTACCCCAATAAAACCAAACTTAGAGATAAAAAAATCTCATGATAATAAAAAAGCGCAAACCGACAATAATGTTAAAGTTGCTACTAAATCCGCGAACAGAGATGATAAAATAAAAAAGCGACGGGNAATATCACGCCCGGCCAGCTCAAAAGGTCAGAGAGAATTAGCTATACTTTTTGAAAGTGAAACATTAACGCTCGCGCTAGGAGAGAACGAAAAATTAAATAGGATAACCTCTCAATTAATAGACAAACCAAACCAGGGCATCCAACTCATTTCTTACGCATCTACAAGATCAAAAAATGCAAGTGCTGCCCGCCGACTATCACTTCAACGTGCTCTGAAGATACGAAATAAACTCATCAAGAATGGTGTTNCTGCAACAAAAATGAGTGTCCGAGCGCTAGGAGATCGGGTGAAATCTGGTTCACCTGACAGGGTAGACATAATTATGACAAAATGATGATTACTCTTTATAAGGTTACGATTTTCCCAAAAGCCCTTTTTTGTGAGGACCCAAGTGACAAATCCAAACCATTACCTAATTAGAATTTTCCTTTTCTTGATCATTCTTCTAATAACAGCTGGATTTTTGCTGGCGCCATTACACAACGCTTTTATGGCTAATCCAGGGCTAAATGGATTTATTTTAGCTAGCTTTTTGATAGGGGTCATATTCATCAGTTTAAAAGTTGCGCTTCTAGGGCCAGAAGTAAAATGGATCCTTAATTATCGTGTGGCTACCGGGGCCCGACAGAAAAACCANAACCCACCCAGTTTATTGGCACCCATAGCNACAATGTTAGGGAGTCGCCGCGACGGAAACGTTAGTTTGTCAACAAACTCTCTAAGATCATTATTAGATAGTATCGATGCCAGATTATCCGAGTCGCGGGATATTTCTCGTTACCTTATAGGCTTACTAATCTTTCTTGGCTTATTGGGTACTTTTTGGGGACTTCTTGAAACCGTAGCTGCTGTGGGAAAAGTAATAGACGGACTATCCCTTAAAAATGATAATTTGCAGCGCGCTTTCTCCGACTTAAAAGTGGGGCTCGCAGCGCCGCTAGCCGGAATGGGAACAGCTTTCAGTTCTTCATTATTTGGATTAGCCGGATCATTAGCGCTTGGTTTTTTGGATCTTCAACTAGGTCAGGCTCAAAATCGGTTTTATAAAGATTTAGAAGAATGGCTTTCAGGCCTGACAAAATTAAGCNCTGGAGGAAGCGGTTTTACAGAAGGCGAAACTTCAGCCAGCGCATACCAAGCCGCATTATTTGAGCAAACGGCAGAAAGTTTAGATAGACTGCAGCGCGTTATCGTTCGCAACGAAGACCAANGGCAAGACAACAGTAAGAATTTAATAAAAATGAATGAGCATANNGCATTGGTTCTTGAGGAGATTAAAGCGGGAAATGATCTTCTTAACCAATTACTGAAATCGCAATCTACGGTATTGGACTCAATATCAAGATCTGAANCCAGTTCACAAACTAAAGCGCTGGAAAGCACAAAATCCCATCTGAAAAAGATTGAAAATACAGCCGGCTTATTACTTGAAGAGATGCGCTTGGGACGTGATAAATCTGTAGATGAGATAAGACAGGAAATAAGATTACTNGCACGCACTATAGCGGCACTTGCAGAAGAACAAGAATGAGCTGAAGGTTAATAAATAGTGACAGGTTCTGTACGCCAAAGTCGAATACGTGAGAGTACTACCTGGCCGGGCTTTGTAGATGCTCTCGCCGCACTGTTGATGGTGATAATATTCGTTTTAATGTTATTTGTAGTCGCTCAATTCTATTTGACCCAGGCACTTTCTGGCCGTGACAAGGACCTTATAAGACTCCAAGATCAAATCAATGAGATAGGCGAGCTGCTATCATTAGAAAAAATAGCTAATACCGAATTACAAACTAATATTGAACAACTAAAATTTAATTTAGAGTCTTCAAACGCTGAACGAGACAAACTTTCCANTCAANTCGCTCAGCTTATNATCACTGGAGATCAGCTGCGNCAGGAATTAATAANAGCTTCAGGTAAAGAAGCAGAACTAACTGGTCAATTACTCAGGNTGCAATCCAAATCCGCTNNTTTAGANGATAACCTCAAGTCTGCAAACGAGATAGCCCGTTTGTCAAAGATTGAACTTGATAAATCCATATTACAGCTAACTAATTTAAGAAAAGAGCTTGAGGCAAAAACNAAGGAAAATGAAAGTAGTCTTAAACAAATTGAAGATAGCGAATTTCAACGAGAAAAACTCAAACGGGAAATCGCTGAGGCACGCAGATTACTTGATAAAATTATCATAAAACTTTCGAAAGAAAAATTTAAACTNGTCTCAGCAAAACAGCTAAATGCTAGTTTAAAACAAGAAAAGAAGTTATCTAATCAACGCCTTAATGCGCAGATTGAGGCATTGCGGANAGAAATTGCGCTTCTAAATCAAACACTGGAAACCAAAGAACAAGAAGCTGAAGAAAAAGACGTACGAATAGTTGATCTTGGTAAAAAATTAAATAGGGCTCTAGCATCCAAAGTTCAGGAATTGGCACGTTTCCGNTCAGAATTTTTTGGGAAACTTCAGGAAGTACTCAAAAACAGAAAAGATATAAGAATTGTTGGAGACCGCTTCGTTTTTCAGTCAGAGGTACTTTTTGCTTCCGGNATCGCTGAAATAGGANGGGATGGAAAAAAAGAATTGATGAAACTGGCANATACCTTGAACAAAATTACTCCAAAAATTCCAAGCAACATTGATTGGATACTGCAAGTAGAGGGGCATACAGACCACATTCCAATTTACAATGCTAAATTTCAAAGCAACTGGGATTTATCTTCAGCAAGAGCTATTTCAGTAGTTCAATTCCTGATAAAGGAGGGTGTAAAACCAAGTCGACTGTCTGCTGCCGGGTTCGGAGAATTTCAGCCACTCGATAAACGTCGTGATGAGATAAGTAATCGTCGTAANAGACGAATAGAAATCAAGCTTACCCAAAGATAACCAAATGGTAAAATCCACTTTTTTCGTTTGCCTGCCGAAGCAAACTTAATTGTTGAAAAATCATTAAAAAGCCGTTATATCGTGGTTCTTTAACAGTTTGTATTGCCTAAAGAGGGCTAACATGAAATCTGACATACACCCAGATTACCATATGATAAAAGTGGTTATGACTGACGGAACTGAATACGAGACACGGTCGACTTGGGGATCGGAAGGGGACGTGATGCGTCTTGATATAGANCCCAAGACACATCCAGCCTGGACCGGTCAAAGGCGTATAATTGATAGTGGCGGTCGAGTTGCACAGTTCAACAAGCGCTTTGCGGGACTTAGCACGAAATCATAAAAAAAAACCAAGTTTTTCTCCTTTAAATATTGAAATTCTATTTTTGGACACAATATNANNNTTGGTCGCTCAANCCGAGGACCAGTTTAACCAGAAAGTTCGGCCATNNTGGCGAACTTGCGATAAGTCCGCTTTGCTTTTAAAGGAGGAATTGGACATGCATAGAATTGATTTCACACCCGTATTTCGATCCACGATCGGTTTTGATAGAATGGCGCGCTTGGTTGACGCGGCTTTCCANGCGTCAGAAGGGTCAAACTCCCAAAGTTATCCCCCTTACAATATAGAGAAACTTACTGAAGANTCGTACCAGATCACTATGGCAGTCGCCGGCTTTTCTGAAGATGACATAGATATTACCGTCAAAGAAAATAGCTTATTAATTTCTGGGCAATCGGGAAAAGAGACCGACGATACTGATAGAACCTACTTGCACCGTGGGATAGCCTCACGTTCATTTGAACGTCGTTTCGANTTAGCNGACCACATAATCGTAACTGGTGCTGACCTNGAGAATGGCCTCCTTAATATTTCTCTGGTACGCGAGATNCCGGAGGAAAAGAAACCAAGAAAAATAAATATTGGTTCTAAAACGCCAAAACTTGCAAAAAGTGCNGCCTAACTATTAAAAATTGCTTTGGGTTGGGAACTAGTTTCCCAGCCCTCACTTCACAAAGAGGTACAGTTTTCCCCTTCTGCNGGACCATTTTCCTTAAACTTGGCTTTAACAAAAACTACTTAGTTAGGGCCTCTTGCCTGGGGGTGGACTTCAGAGCAATTGAACTACACGGGTAAAAAAGTATTAATCTAACCATGTTGTTTGAAGAAATTTGACAGAACTTCGATTGTTTGGTCCGGTTGCTCTATCATCATCATATGGCCCGCCCCACGCAGAACCACAGTCTNAGAATTGGAAAGCTTTTCTGCCAATTCCTTTGCTCCTTTTGCCGGTGTCATTCTGTCATCTTCACCAAGCAATAACAATGCGGGGCATTTAATTTTTGCGGCACTGTTTAGGCCATTCTCCCAACTGTTACACGCGTCAAGATCGTTACCCAAGACCCCCGGCTTGCTTGTTTCTAGTAGTCTCATACTCGCACCGGTAATCCAGCTCCCGGGGGCCTTATGCCCACCAATTTGGGCTTTACGCCCAACTCCCCAGCCAACAATAGTCTCAAATGCTGCGTGCTTATTATTCATTGCGGCCTCGAGTAGATCCGGGTGCACTTGAATTTTTGGCAAAGTGCCCAAAAGTGCTATTTTTTTTAATTTTTTTCCTAATTTGGTTGCACTGTAAAGAGCTATAAGTGAACCCATAGAGTGTCCCACTAGAGATACATTATCTAACCCTAGGCAGCTAATTAGTTCACAGAGCCAGTCGGAATATTCTTCTATTGTTTTGCACGCAGGTCCCTCAGACTTTCCATGACCCGGTAAGTCTAAGTTAACAATAGAAAAACCATGGTGAGCAAAAAATCGCGCTTGCATGGACCATACAGTCCGATCCATTCCAGCGCCATGTATAAATATTACTGATGGCTTAATATTGTCAAACTTAGTTCCACCCGTCGAAAAAAATACACCCTTTTCATTAACTTCTAGTTCCATAATCAAACCGCCTTACGAATTGTAGCGGCCCGAAGAGCTTGTTTGAGGTCTGTTATCAGATCATCAATACTCTCTAATCCAACTGATAGGCGAACTAAGTCTTCCGAGAGCCCTGCCTTTTTCATTGTATCCTTATCCATTTGCTGATGAGTCGTGCTAGCAGGGTGTATAACCAAAGACTTTGCATCGCCGACATTGGCCAGGTGTGACCATACTTGGAGCCTCTCAATAAAGGTTTTCCCCGCGTCTCTCCCACCTTTTATTCCAAATGCAATCATGGAACCTGAACCTTTGGGCAGTAACTCCGATGCGATAATTTTATCCGGATGCTGGTCTAACTCTGGATAAAGCACCCATTCCACAGCATCTGAGTCACACAAGAATTCTGCTATCTTTCGTGCATTGCTAACATGTTTGTCCATTCTAAGCGGCAATGTTTCAATTCCTTGCAGAATATGAAATGCTGTTGTTGGCGACATACAAGCTCCAAAATCTCGAAGTCCTTCCGCCCTAGCTCGCATTATAAATGCCTGCGGCCCAAACTCTTCGACAAAATCCAGACCATGGTAGCCATCATAAGGCTCGGTGAGTGTGGGAAAGCGACCTGAACCTTCCCAATCAAATTTACCACCATCAACTAGGATACCGCCTATAGCGACCCCGTGACCACCTAGCCACTTTGTTGCAGAATGCACTATTAGATCAGCGCCATGTTCAAAAGGTTTGCATAAATGCGGTGTAGCGAAGGTAGAGTCCAACATCAGCGGCAAACCCGCTTGATGAGCAACCTTTGCTACAGCAGGTATATTCATTACCTCAAGACCAGGGTTGCCTATTGTTTCACCAAAAATCAATCTAGTTTCTGGTCTTATAGCTGACCTGAAACCATCTATGTCGCGTGGGTTTACTTTCGTTGTTGTTATACCAAATCTTGGCAAAGTGTGACTAAAGAGATTGTGAGTTCCACCATAAAGAGCACTTGAGGCAACAATGTGACCTCCCTGTCCCATAAGGGTCAGAATACCTAATACCAGTGCGGCATGACCACTAGCTGTCGCGACAGCACCAACACCCCCTTCAAGGGCAGCTATTCGTTCTTCTAATACTGCAGTAGTTGGATTGGAAATACGTGAATAAATATGACCGGGTCGTTCTAAATTGAACATAGAAGCGGCATGGTCTACTCCTTTAAAAACATAAGAAGTTGTCTGATATATCGGGACCGCCCTTGAACCATTTTCAGAATCAGGCGTTTGTCCGGCATGCAGTGAGAGAGTATCAAAGTCAAAAATATTACCAGTAGACCCCATGTTTACCTCCGGCGACGTTTTAGCTAAATAGAAAGCTTTTTGGTATCACAACATATAAACTATCTTTAATTGAAAATACAATTCATGTGTCGGCGTTTAGGAGTGGAAAAATTACTAGGCAAGTTCACACGCAAACGTTATTTGCCCGAAAAGAAAAAATGTCAAAGTCCAATTTCAAACTCAAAGGATTATTAAGCTACGATTAAATTCGAATCGGTATTTCCCGCCACGCGTGTTCAAAAGAATACAAGAGTTTTTGCATAAGACTAATCGTTTTAGCTGGAAATAGTTGTATTCCTGTATGCTAACGAATACAGTCGGCAATCGCCTGTCCAAGTTCCTTTGTGCTGGCTTGTCCACCGAGATCCGGCGTCTTTGGCCCCCCCTCGGAAATAACTTCTTCAATAGCCCGAACAATTTCGTGTGCTGCCTCTTGATAACCATGATGTTCAAGCATCATTGAACCTGACCATACTTGGCCAATTGGGTTCGCGATTCCCTTGCCTGCTATGTCCGGTGCTGAGCCATGCACAGGCTCAAACATGGATGGCAGGTTTCCGTCTGGATTGATATTTGCTGATGGGGCAATGGCAATTGACCCCGCGACAGCTGGTCCAAGGTCAGATAAGATATCCCCAAATAGATTTGAACCAACAACTACGTCAAACCAGTCCGGATGCAATACAAAATTAGCTGTTAGTATATCGATATGATATTGGTCTGTAGATAGCGTCGGATACTCTTTCGCTATAGCTGAGAAGCGTTCATCCCAATAGGGCATTGTGTGAATAATCCCATTAGATTTTGTTGCCGACGTGACCTTTTTTAGACCCAATTGGCCGCAAAGATCAAAAGCGTATCTAAGTATCCTGTCTGTACCAAACTTTGTAAAAATTGACTCCTGTATTGCTACCTCGTGATCAGTTCCACGGTGCAGTCTGCCGCCAATTTCAGAATATTCGCCCTCATTATTTTCGCGGACCACCCAGAAATTGATGTCTTCAGGTCCTCTATTGGCTAGCGGACATGGCATGCCTTTCAACATTCTGACTGGTCGAAGATTAACATATTGCTTCATTTCCCTGCGAATTGGTATTAATAGCCCCCAAAGCGAAATGTGATCCGGGACACCCGGATAGCCGCAAGCTCCCAGAAAGATAGAATCAAAATTCTTTAAAGTTTCGATTCCATCGTCAGGCATTAATTTTCCCGTTTTATGGTACCTCTCGCATCCCCAATCGAACTCTGTAAATGAATAATCGATGTTATATTTCCTGCCAACGGCTTCAAGAACTTTTAAACCCTCCGGGATGACTTCCCAACCAATCCCATCACCAGGAATAACTGCGATTTTAAGTTTCGACATACTTCGCTCCTATCCATGTCTCAGTCATTTATAAGACAGTTATTGGCGTCGAACAATCTCTCTTCTATTCCATTGCACTAACCTGCTTAAAAGACTTTTCTGAACCAAGGTCAATCGATGATGAGATAAAGGTCGACCAAAATGACTTCCTTAGAAAACCAGTCTCGTGTTCTTTATTACAATATGTTAATGAAAGCTGATAACGAAAGATTTTCAGTGTTAATAGTTTCAATAAAGCCTGTATAAATTTTTGCTCCAAAAACCACCTGTCTGGAAGTTGCACAATGATAGACCTAAGAAGTGATACCGTAACCAAGCCGTCACCTGAAATGTATGAAGCGATGGCAAATGCAAAAGTTGGGGATGATGTTTATGGGGATGATCCAACGATAAACGAGCTAGAGGAATTGGTTGCAGATACACTAGGATTTGAAGCTGGACTATTTGTCACCTCTGGGACGCAGTCAAATTTTACATCGGTCTTAACCCATTGCGGCCGTGGCGATGAGTATATTATTGGCGAAAGTTATCATATATACAAATCGGAAGCAGTTGGCACCGCCGCTTTAGGCGGAGTAATTCCACAAACAGTTCCAGTCTTAGAGGACGGTTCAATTGACATAGANGCAGCAATGGGAAAAGTAAAATCCGATGATATGCACTTTCCCCGAACAAAGCTCTTATGCCTTGAAAATACATATAATGGGAAACCATTGTCGCCGGATTATATGAAACGGGCGGCTTCCGCTGCAAAAAAACACAAGCTCCATTCACACTTGGATGGAGCTAGGCTGATGAATGCTGCCATAGCCAACAGATGCACTCCTAAAGAATTAGCAAGTAGTTTTGATACCGTGTCTCTGTGCTTATCAAAAGGCCTTGGCGCGCCAGTTGGATCTGTATTGGTGGGGAAGCAGGATTTTATAAAGGAGGCAAGGAGAGTTAGAAAAATGCTCGGCGGAGGCATGCGACAGGCTGGTATTCTTGCAGCTTGCGGCGTTGTAGCTATTAAGAAGCAGGTTGACCGGCTCAGCCAAGATCATGCTTTAGCAGCCCGCCTGGCCTCTGAACTTGCCCAAATACCAGATGTTGAAACCGAGCCTCAAGGCGCAAACACTAACATGGTATTTATTAAGGTAAAACAGGAATACAGAGCGCCATTACAAAACTTTCTGAAGCAAGAGGGAATTTTAATTGGCGGAAGGCCACCAACATTCCGCCTCGTACTACACCGGGATATCAAAGAAGAGGATGTAAATAAAACAGTTGCGNGTATTGCGAAGTTTTTTCGCGAACATGCATAGAAAAACTTTTGGCTAANATTTCCAGAAAAAGAGTAGACTTGGCCGAAACAAAACTGCCAGNAGAATACATCCAAAGAAAGCATAGGCTCCGCAGACTAGAGAAATCTCCTCTATTCCTATTCCGACATCAATTAATAGTCCAAAAACCGCGGGTCCAAGAGCGCTTGCAATAACTTGAATACCGGCTACCATTGCCTTTATTGAACCTAAATGCAGCACCCCATATAATTCAGCCCACATAGTTGATATTATCGTTGCGGTAGCTCCACCGGTGNCCCCNGCNAGTGCCATAAACATCATGATTGTCCAAGAAGCATCCAGAAAAGCTATNACAAGTGTCGAACACACCATAGGGAGCATATAAAATGGTGTTAAACTAAGCGCGCCAAATCGATCTACCAGCATCCCAGTTACGATAGACATGGCAACCTGGCAAANAGCATAAATAGAAAAACAGGACGCATAAAAACCGAGGTTCCAGCCCTTGACTTCAGTTAGGTGCACCTGATGAAAGTTAAGGCCAGTTATTATGAACGCAGAAGACATTAGGGCCNTCATAGACAAAAAAAACCTTATATCTTTCAACACCTGGCTTCTCGTCCACTGTTTTCTAACGTAATTTCCTCCATCCTGATTTTGCGTCGCACCACGTTCTATAAAGGTTAAGTGCCTTTTTTTGTGNCCTTTTAGCAACCAAAGTAATAATAGCGGGGCAATCACGACTAAAAGAACTGCGCTAATGACCCAAACCTCTCGCCANGTTAATAAAGTTAATACCAACACCGAAGCAAAAGGGAATACTGCCTGGCCACTTGGAAAGCCTAACGCCGCAAGACTTACCGCTTTCCCTCTACTGAAGTCGTCAAAATATCGGGCCATCGTAACCGTTGCCGTTTGGCTTAATAGTCCCTGCCCCATTAATCGGAGAAAGAAAATAGCCAGCGTTAATGTAATTACCCCCTGCGCTGTAGACATTATTAAACACGCACCAGCCANCCCTATGCAGAGGCACACGGCGTAAAACCTCAAATCTACCCGGTCTATCAGTTTACCTAGCCAGATTAGGGTCAACCCACTTGANAGCGTTCCAAAAGCATAAATATTTGCAAATTCCCCGTGACTAAGATTAAACGTTGCTCTCAGTTCTCCACTGTACATTGCGATATAAAACGTTTGCCCAAACGTCGACACAAATGCTGCTAAGTAACCAAAACCAATGAACCGCATATTTTCTTTCAAGAAATATAGATAATACAATACGACTTCCTCAACTTCGCCAATTAAGGGTCGTTAGCTCTATCGGATTCACAAATGGTTTTTTATTTTCTATAGCTTCGCTATAGGCTTTCTTTAATCTAAAATACCACTTGGCTTGAACGTCGGCATCATTGATTAACATCAAGTTCGGACCGTATTGCAAACCTCGCTGTTGTTTTTCTACAATATCTCTATCCTGTTGGAGAAATCTTTTCAAAAATGGGCTAAGAAAAGGTTTAAGCAGCGATAAATAGGGCATCGACCAGAACACAAGATGGTTGATTTGGGTTGTTTTCCGATCTATTGGCGTGACCGTCGTCAGGCCTACTACTAACTTACTCCCTACATGGATCGTCTCTATTCNTATTCCAGGGAGTCTAAAAATTATTTCTGTCTGAATATCTTTNCCAAGTATTTTATAGGCCAGCGAATTACTAGAGGGACTATGTTTTAGCATAGCAAAACCAAGGTCTGCTGGGCCAAACTCTTTCGACTTTTTATAAATTGACTTTCTTGATCTCCACCACCATGACTGATGAACAAAAGGACCATGTGCCGGATCCATTAGACCGATAACTGCATGATCAATATGACATGGGAACACTAATTTTTCACGCATTGCGGGTTTAGCGAACATGTCTGGCACGGTCGGTGGTATTGTTTTTACTTCCATAGTCCGAAAATCAGATGGCATAAAAATCCAGATGCAGCCGGATATTTCTTGAGTGGGATAGTGCGGGACTTTTATTCGATTAAGTTCGAAGTTCTGATCCTCTGTGAGTGAGGGAATACAAGTACAAGTCCCTTCAGCATCAAACCGCCAACCATGATAGCAGCACTCTACCTCGTCATCTATTAGACGACCATCACTCAGAGGAATACCTCGATGCGGACAGATATCTCGAAGAGCAAAGGGCACACCATTGTTCAAGCGACCCAATAACACTGGTTCACCTAGCAATTTCACTGAGAGGAGCTGGCCAGACTTTAGCTCGTCAGAACAGATTGCAAAGTACCAAATATCTCTTAAAAACGAGTCTTCTTGATTTGTGCTCATAACAGCTGACAGTGACATCACATACACGAGCACGCAATAAGCTAAACTAAAAAATTTTGCAACAGAGTAATGCTAGTAAATTAATGGAAAGGTTAATCTTGAATCGTTGAATAGACAAAAGTCTCGAACCAATTATTTATGCGAGTGAAAGTGGCAGACGCCTGATCCGCGTCGCCTTCGGCTATAGCTTTTGCCGCTTCTGAGTGAAGACGTGGAGCAAGTCCAACATCATTCGATAAGCCATGGTGTGCGAACCAGAAGCGCCGGGTTAGAGGCTGTATCAAACGGCACATTTTTCTTGCATGCTCATTACCCATGGCAAGCATACATAAGTTGTTAAATTCACTATCTAATCTTATTTGTGCAACACTATCGTTGCTTGCACTTACGCTATCAAACTCTTCCGCCAGTCTAGAAAATTCATGTCTTTGGGTGGATGACGCTCTTATAGCAGCAGCCCGTGCTACTGCTATGTCTAAGCTACGACTTACTTCGAGTAGACGCAAAACTGAGAGAGCATCTACCTCAGATACCTTTATCCCGCGCCGAGGCAACACGCATAGAAGGCCAGCCGTAGCCAAGTGTTGAATTGCTTCTCTAACAGGAGTTCTACCTATACCGATAGACTCGGCTAGTTCCTTTTCAGTAACAAATATGCCTGGTCTAAACTCTAACCTAACTATTTTGTCTTCCAGACTATGATAGGCTAGCTCCTTAAGGCTATCTGTTGCCTGTGGTTCTAATATTTCTAGGTCTAAAGCAATCGATTTATAAAAGTCCATAGGACGCGATACTTCCTGATATTACATTTTCAAAAAATTTCCAAATTACTCTAACAACTTGTCTTCAATCATTTGAAGCGATTATTTCCAAAATTTTGCTTATAATACATCTCTAAAACTAATGGCTTATATGTGATGATTAACGGACTGTTAATTCCCCTACGACAGTCGTTCGATGCATTACACGCCTCTGATTTCTATCCCAGGGTCGCCCCCTATGCAGAACAGTCCGGTTGTCCCAAATAACGAGATCATCCTTTTTCCANGAGTGCGAATACACAAATTCAGTTTCAACAATTTTCTGATTCAACTCTGCAATAAGTACCCTACCTTCTGCTAGTGCTAGCCCTTCAACATAGGATGCGTGTGCGCCCAGAAATAGATTTTTCTTCTTATTAACCGGGTTTTCTCTAACCATTGCTTGCCGGACTGGAGGGACTTCCAGTTTGTTCTGAGTTGTCATTAAGTTTGGGTCTATTAGAGCACGCGAATAAGCAAAATCATGTACGCAAACTAAGTCATCTATTTCCTGTTTCTTCTTATCAGTTAAAGAGTCATAAGCACCACGCATCGATGCAAATTGCGTTTCGCCGTCAGACGAGGGGACTTCTCTGCCTGAAAGTAAAGACATTAACGCTGGAACTCGTTTGAAAGAACTGTCCGTATGCCACATCTGGTTACCAGTATTGAAGACCATTCTTTTATCTTCAGGAGGGATAACTTTATTATGCTGGTCAACATTAGATAAAACCGTCATCACTGTTCCACCGCCTGCCGGGTTCGAGTTAACCGTGGTTTCCAGCGAACCAAACCTCTTTGAAAAACTAATTTGTTTCTCGTCTGAAAGAGGCTGCCCTCTAAAAACAAGCACAGAATGTTCATCAAAGGCTTTTACAACATCCTCAAAATCGCTCTCCGAGAGCTGATCCAGCCGGCAATCACAGCCTATTTCTGCTCCTATATGTTCAGTTATTTTTTTAATGGAGATAGCCATAGAAAACTTCGCTAAATTGTTACACCGCACTCTTGCACTAAGCACTNATTGNTGGGCTAACGTAAATCGGGCAAAAAGCGAGGTCTAGCGACTATAATATCTCCACGAAAAACATCAGTTGCTTGATCTCACTAGTAAGAGACTGCTAAACCCTATACCTATTTGGATAAAACATTGGCTTNAGAATGACAGAATTCGCTTTGGGAATTGATATTGGCGGGACATTTACTGATGTAGTCGCGCTAGATTTAANAAGTGNTAGATACGAGACCGCTAAAGTTTTAACAACACCGGAAAATCCCCAAATTGGGGCGACTAACGGAGTTGACAAAATTTTAAAAAAGATTGGTGATCCAAAGCAAATTAAGAGACTTATTCATGCAACAACATTATTCAGCAATGCCCTNATAGAGAGNAAAGGGGCAAAGACCGGTCTAATAACTACGATGGGCTTCAAGGATACTCTCCAACTCGGTCGCGAGCGCAAGTATGACATTTATGATCTTTTTCTAACCTATCCATCACCACTTGTCCCAAAAGATCTAAGGTATGAAGTCACGGAACGAATAGGCTCTAATGGGGAAATTCTGACACCTCTCGATGAGAAGGGTTTATTAAAATCAGCCGAAGAACTCCAATCAAAAGGGGTGACCTCCATTGCGATCTCNTTTCTTAATTCAAATTCTAAGNCCAAGCATGAAAAACTTGCATCGCAAATTATAGCAAAAAATTTTCCGAACTTAGCGATAACGCTGTCGTCTGATATAAGCCAGGAAAGTGGCGAATTTGAACGCACCTCTACTGCAACAATAAATGCTTNCATCAAGCCATTAGCCGCCGAGTACATACANGAGCTAGGGTTAGCCCTAAAAAACAAGGANATCCAAGCACCACTGATGCTNATGCTTTCGAATGGCGGCCTCACAAATGCTTCCGAGGCTAAACNCCGTCCCGTGGAGTTNTTAGAATCTGGACCTGCTGCGGGCGCACTATCTGCAGCTTTAATGGGCAAACTCCAGAATGAAGAACGGCTCATAGCCTTCGATATGGGAGGTACAACAGCAAAAATTGCAATAATTGATAATGGTAGACCTGAAGTTTCGTATTCTTTCGAAGCAGCCAGAGAGCGACGATTTGCGCCAGGGAGTGGCCTGCCAGTGCGAATAACAACAGTTGAACTCGTTGAAATTGGTGCTGGGGGCGGAAGCATTGCGACAAAGGATCCATTAAACTTACTCAAGGTGGGTCCACAAAGTGCTGGGTCTGTGCCAGGGCCAATTTGCTATGGTCAGGGAGGCGTTCATCCGACGGTAACTGATGCTGATCTACAGTTGGGTTATCTTAGCGTCGAGGGTTTCTCCGAAAGCTCATTAGATATTGACCCCGTCAAAACTTCCGAATTTTTAGCTAGTTTTGGAACTGAATTTGAGTTAGACGGGAATGAAATTGCTTTAGGCATACACGATGTAGTGTGCGAAAATATGGCTCGAGCCGCCCAAATTCATTTGGCACGTAAAGGACGAGACCCACGAGAATATTCTCTCTACGCTACTGGTGGGGCAGCGCCCGTTCACGCTTGCGCAGTGGCAAAACGACTTGGAATTAAGCGCGTAATNATTCCTCCAGCAGCAGGAGTGGCATCTGCATTAGGTTTAACCGTCGCCCCGGCAAGGGCTGATAAAAGCGTTGCTGTCTCTAAATCATTGGCAAATCTTGATTATTTTGAACTCAACTCAANGTACGACAGCCTGAAAAGAACTGCNGCAGAAGTCGTGGCTGCTTCTGCTCCCAAAAAAAAGATAAAATTCCAATACCTTGCTGAACTTCGTTATTCGGGTCAGGGCGCCGTACTTGTTGTCGACATAACACAAGCGTTTAATAGGAAAAACCCGATAAAGTACATTAATGCAGAATTTCACAAGATCCATAAGACTACTTATGGAAGGGCATTTGAAAATCATACCGTTGAACTTATAACCGCTCGAGTGAGTGCCGAAGCACCCACTACTAAAAGTAATTTGCAACCCACTGCGCAAACCCAACAACCAAAAGCGACTAAAATCAGCAGACGAAAAATACGACTTCCTAACTCCACTATTAATTGTGACGTCAAAATCTACCGGCGCGAAACTCTTTTAGAAGGAGAAATAATAATTGGACCCGCAATTATTGAGGAAGGTCAATCTACCACCGTTATACCTGAAAGCACAAAGCTGATCGTTTCACCACAAGGCAGTTTAGTTATCGAAATTTTAGATGCAAAAAAATTGTCTAATAAGTCGGACACCGACCTTAACAACCCTATCCATCTAGAAATACTATGGAATCAGCTGATATCTGCAGTAGATGAGGCCGCCGCATCTCTCCTTCGATCGGCATTTTCTACAGTGGTTAGGGAATCTTACGACTTTTCCTGCGTAATAACCGACTCAGAAGGAAACGCACTAGTACAAGCTACTGATAGCATCCCCTCATTTATTGGGACCCTGCCCGATACTGTAAAACATTTTATCCAAAGGTTTCCGACAGAAAAACTATATCCAGGCGATATACTTATTACAAACGATCCGCATATGGGAACCGGTCACCTTCCTGACATTTCCGTTTGCCGACCAATTTTTCAGAGTAAAAAACTCATAGGATTTGCCGCCAGCACAGCGCATGCACCGGATATAGGCGGAAAGATACGATCACCTGAACCAAGAGAGGTATTTGAAGAGGGCCTCCAAATTCCGCCCATGAAATTATATGAAAGNGGCAGTGTTAATGAAACNTTGATGACCATTCTCCGCCAGAATGTCAGGGTTTCTGATCAGGTCGAGGGTGACTTGGAAGCCCAACTTGGTGCTTTATTTACAATGAATCAACGTATTCTGCAAATTACTGAAACCTACCAGCTCAAAGACCTTTCAGAATTATCAAAAGTTATCTGCGAACGAACAGAGCAAGCCGTCCGAACAGCTATAGAAATTTTACCAGACGGTGAGTATCGTTCAACTGTTCAAACAGACGGGTTGGCAGACTTACCGGTAGAAATAAAGGTATTGATCAAAATAACGGGGGACGAGTTAGAAGCAGATTTTTCGGGCTCCTCCGATCAAGTCAATAAGGCAGTTAACTGTCCACTTTGCTACACACGAGCAATGACCAGCTATGCCATAAAGTCTGCTCTTGCGCCTGAATTGCCAAATAATGAGGGTGCTCTTAAACCACTGAAGTTGGTCGCGCCGTCTTCGAGTATCGTTAATCCCAGTCATCCTGCATCCGTTGGAAGCCGTGTTTTAACAGGACACTTCATCCCAGCCCTGATAATGCAAGCGATATCCGAAATTGCGCCTGAGAAGATACTTGCTGGGTCAGGTTCGCCAATCTGGTGTGTAAACCTAAACGGAGACCAAGAAGATGGCACTAGAATAGCNGGTCTATTCTTCTTTAATGGAGGTATGGGAGCATCCGCCACCGGCGACGGATTATCTTGTACAAGCTGGCCTTCCAATATTTCTTCGACGCCGATTGAAGAAATAGAACAACGCTATCCTATCAGATTTCGCCAACGTTGTTTACGCCCCAACTCTGGCGGTAATGGCGCATTCAAGGGTGGTGATGGTCAAATTGTGGAATTCCAGTATATTGGNAAAAANCCAGGCGTCTTTGCTTTTTTAGCCGAAAGGACACGAATGTCTGCCAGCGGAATTGTTGGAGGCGGGAAGGGTGCCACAGGTCGATTAGAATTNAATGGAGACGCTATAGACCCNAAGTTACAGCACGTAGTTAATCCAGGTGACCACATTTTACTGGCAACTCCTGGGGGTGGCGGTTATGGGAAAATCCCGCAAAAAAACTAAATCAATTTAGAACTTTCTAATATCTGGTTTNTGCCTTGTCCGTCAGAGTAATCGGCAATCTATTGCTAAGTGTCATGAGGGCCTCCAGAGGAGAACTTTTTTGCCAGCCCGCAAATTCACCTAAATTAATTTTTTCTGACCCCTCTCCCCCTATTATCGTTATTTCATCGCCTATNTCGATTTCAGTACCATCCTCTAATTCAAAAACTAGATGCTCGAGGGATACCCCCAAAACGCTGCAGCGTTTANCCTTAAATATGATTGCTGGGCGATTTTCTTCGTCAATAGATGCATTCCCATCATGCAAACCAAATGGTACGACGCCTGTCCTCGAGGAAGTTCTATTTCTATGATAACCACCAGACCCCGGACTTGGGCCATTCCTATGCTCGCCAATGTGGATAACACGACTTTTCACCGAACTTAACACAGGCAAGAATTCCTTCATATTAGACGGGGCCTCAGTCATTGACGATAAGCCGTATAAAACATGGCCAGGACAAATAGCTGTACATAGATCATCCAATCCCATAATAAGCGCTGAGCTCGCCAAGGCTTGTGTTATAGGGATTACATGGCCTTTTCTTTCAATATCTTGAAGCAATTCATAAAAAAGCGAGAGTCTGTCTTTAGTAAATTTCATACTAATATCATCCTTGAACGACAGATGTGTATAAATGCCTTGAACCCAGAGATTGGGCATCTTTTTTAGTTCTTCAAGAAATAATAAGGTGTCTGCAAGACCGACCCCAAGTCGACCCATGCCGCAATCTACCTTAACAAAAACGGGATGTTTATAATTACACTCAATAGCTTTCGCTGCAGCATCAACAGAATGTGCCCCAACCAAATCATAGATCGTTGGAATAAATCCCTCTTGGATAAGATTTGGCATGCCTCCCGGTAAAGTACCGGCTAACATTAGAATTGGCGTTCTAACTCCTGCCAAGCGAATTGCCTGAGCATCAGAAAAAGAACCCGTTGCGAGCATCTCGACACCCTCATCTTCTAGGACTTGCGAGACTGGAACAACTCCGTGACCATAAGCGTTCGCTTTTACTGAAGCAATGATTTGGGTTGCTGGTCTAACAGATTTTCTGACAATACGTAGATTGTGGCGCAACGCATCCGCGTCAAACTCTATCCAGGTGGGGTGAGTTTCACTTATCATCACTTTTTTGGAAGTCTTACTCATTGATTGAGTCAGGCAAACGAATTAGTTAATTCTAAGACTGCGTCATATTTGGGAACTCTCACTACCAAACTGTTTTCCTTAGTTTTCAGTTCAAAATGTTCTGATTCCCGGATCTTTTGTTTCAGTATATTTTTATCTGTATTGAAAACCAAAGCGCCAAATAATGCTTCCCTACCCCCAAGATCTGAGGCAAGATCCCCGTAGCGCTCCCGATATTGATTTTCTGCACACACCGTAATACAACCCCCTCCTGGTATCTCTATCCTTAAACCCAGAGATGCTTTGTTTACGATTGATGCATCAAGTAACTTACTATAACTCTCTGATGAACTTGCGGGNTCTCTCGCTACTACAACTATTTCACTGACCGCATTTATCCCGTTTTCGTGGCTTTGCCACTCCGGCCGCCAAACAAGATCTGGAGTGCCGTGCTCACAAAAATACACCCTACCCTCAGGGAACACCCCAGCTCTGGCGGTTACTGTCCTGAATTTAGCATCTAGTTTACGTCCATCTATTTCGACTGGCCTACTGAAGGATTTTGGGGGATCCCCGTCCATTTGGAGCGCAACCAATTTTTCGAATGTTTTGTCTACATCGTTACTTTTAAAAACTAAGCCATTTATGCCAAAAGGCGCCGTGGTTAAGTCGGGCCGAGTATCCGGGTTATTTACTACTCCATCTTTAGGAAAACCAATGAGCTCCATATAATCAGTCCCAAACATCATAAGATGGTTTATAGAGCCAAGGGTGTGATAGCCTCTAGGCGTTGTGGTAAACCCCAGCTTTGAGAAGACTGACTGGGCAACGTCCATATCATCCTTAACGTTAATAACCACATGATCTAAATTCATTTCATTCATAACGCTTCACCTTTCCTCAGCCATCCCTCGAACTGCGCGTAAATGTTCATCAAGATTTTTCAAGCCGGACTCCGCGGTACGAAAGGTGAATTCATTTGCNCCCATTGCTCCCCATTTATCCATGACCTCTCTCCATTCGCTAGGCCCGGAACCTTGGTTTGCAAAGACCGTNGCATTTATTCCTAATTCGTCAGGCTCTCTTCCAGCTTCTGCNGCTGANTGACGAAAGATGGAAATCATTTTTTGTGCATCTTCACTTGGATCTTGACGNGGAAACATAAACCAGCCATCGCCCACAGCNGCAGCNCTNCGCACGGCCACCTCTTTCATTGCGCCAATCCAGACTGGTATTGGCCTTTGTATCGGTTCAGGGTTAATACCAGCACTTTCAAAATTATGAAACTCACCATCGTACTCTACCGTTCGATTAGACCAAAGTTTCCTCATAACATCTATTTGCTCACTAAACCTTTTAGCTCGATTACCAAAAGTCATGCCTAGCCCATCATATTCTACTTTATTCCAGCCAAGCCCTACTCCAAGCCGNAATCGGCCACTNGAAAGAATATCNATTTCNGCTGCTTGTTTTGCCACTAGCACTGCTTGTCTTTGAGGAAGGATCATCACAGCCGTTCCCAATCCAATTTTTTCTGTAACTGCTGCGGCATAACCCATCAGTACCATGACTTCATGAAACATATAGTCACGCGTGTATTTATTTGCGAAGGTTGCTCCTCTGGGAGCTTCCTCACCTAGCACATGATCAACAAAAGTTATGAAATCATATCCAAGTTCCTCAGCTGCCTGCAAAAAGTCTTTGATAACAATTGGGTCGGTTCCAATTTCAGTTTGAGGAAATGACAAACCTANTTTCATATTTTCTCTCCACAGCAATTCTTAAATTTTAGAAAAGTAGATCTCCATTTTACTTAAAACGTACCCTTTCAAATTCATATCTACCAAATATATTAGGCAGCCTGCTTGAACGCTGGTGCTATTTCTTGCGCAAATCGTGTCATGCTTATCTCCCGAAGATCTTTGGGCCACCCCTCNCGAGCACAATTCAATATGAAATGATTGAATCCCAAATCTCTGTATTCTTCTAACTTTCCTGAAATTGTATTTGGACAACCTATAAGCTGATTATCAAGAAAGCCATCAAGATTAGAAGGGTCTGCCATTTTTCTCAGATTACCGAAAGTTTTAGAAAATTGCNTATATCCCTCTATGTCTTTCCAATGATCCGCGTCAGCTTCATAATGATCAGCCTGCAGCTCGAAAAATTTAGCNATATATCCTCGGGCNGTTTCCCTAGCCTCTTCATCGCTNTCTGCAACAACGCAATTCGTCGAAATTGGTCTATCCCCNGGAGCAGAAAGACCAATGTCTTTNGCTCGTTCTTGCCAGCCTTCAGTTACCTTTTTCAGCATATGTGGTGGAAACTGAGTATTCAGTAGAATTGGCATGCCCATATCTGCGTTTCCCGCAGCGCTCTCCCGGCTGCCTACTGCACCATAGAAAAAAATCTTATCCCTGTTAGGGGTAGGCCTAAGAACGACTCGCCTACCAACATTATAATACTCACCAGAATGATCAATAACCTCTCCCGAAAGCCCTTTATCGATAATNGTTATAGCCTCTTTGAACCTGTCTTTTGCGGAGGACATGTCGATGTCATAGGCGTCGTATTCGAGTTTTGCTGTACCTCTGCCAAAAGCTAAGTGTAATTCACCAGTACATAAGTGACTTAACATTGAAATTTCTTCTGCTAGCCTTAGCGGATTATACCAAGGAACCACAAGTACACATGACCCTAATGATAATCCAGGAAAAGCAGCAGCTAGATGCGACATTAGGATGAGAGGACTAGGCGTTGGAAAGTAGTCAGTAAAATGATGTTCGAGNACCCACGCACAGTCGTAACCTAGCTTATAACCTAGTCGACAATCATCCAACATTTGTGCATATCGGGAAGTATCGTCGCCAGCATCATCACCTGTTGAGGCTGCCACCGCAGTAAATCCAAATTTCAATGAGTTATTAATAGTCATTTTGGTTCCTATTGGCATTTTGAAATTATTTTTTGAATATATCCTTTTTTCTTATATCTAAGCTACTACTCAGTACTAATATTCAGGATGTGAAGTTACTTCGTATTAAACTCNAAAAGTTTCGACGAAATTAACTCAATTTTTAAATTCTACTTANCTCTCTTGAATGATAAATTGGTTNTATCNTCACCCAATTTTGAGACNTCCTAATGAACNACAACTCNAAAAAAGCTATGAAGAAGAATATCTATGNCGTTCTTGANCAGCTAAATAATATCTTATCTTCCAGGGAAAATTTTAAAACACTTGAGCAAAAACTCACTGAATTTAGCTTGCTAGCGGCANCCCATCTAGGTGATATGAATGCTTCGAACAAGCCAGGAAGTCTCAAAAAGGGTGAAAAACAATTCACGGTCGCGGGCTTTTTTATGCATCTGAGAGATGACCAAAANAGTATCCTCTTCGCGGAGACGGGGTTTCCTCCAGAACAACATCGGCTAATTATTCCCGACAGCCTTGGCCATCCCGGCTGGGTAGTAAAAAATGAACAACCCTTATTATTAGAAAATACCGACGAACACTCAAATTTCGAACAAATACTTAAAACAGCTCGAATGGGTTCTGCTATGTATAGTCCGTTAACATTACATGGCAAGTTTGTCGGGCAATTTATAACAGCGTCACAGGCTCGAAATACTTATGATAATGAGGATTTTATTGTTCACCAGTCCCTTGCTGGATGTGCATCCCTAGTTTTGGATAACTTTGGATGGGAAGCTATTTTGAGTACAATAAATAGTTAAGAGCAATTTTTTTAATATAAGAATTAGCTTATACGCGTTTCATTGAGTTATTGGCTTAAAGAGTTATTCTTGACATCGATCAGAAAGTTTTCAACGCCCCTTAAAGTTTGGATTTCGCTTGTTAAGAAAGGCGTCAAGTCCCTCCCTACCATCCTCTGAGTCAGCCATTTCCGCAATCAATCTAGATTCTTCCTCTAATTGAACTTCCAGNGGTTGATCATAGGTACGGGACAATAAATGTTTTACCGCGCCGTAAGCTCTTGTGGGTCCAGTGGCAAATTTGCTTGCTAACTTTTCTGTCTCTTCTTCTAGTTTATCATCATCGGAAACAAAGGTGACTATACCCCAATCTTTGGCTTCTTCCGCAGATAACACCCGATTAGTGAGCATTAATTCTTGAGCTCTCCGGAGCCCAACCAGTCGCGGGAGATAATATGACGAACTGCCATCAGGAGATAAGCCCGCGTTTGTATAGGCCATCGTAAATTTCGATGACCTTGATGCAAAAATAATATCCCCAAACAGCGCCAGACTAAACCCGCCCCCGGCAGCCATACCGTTGACAGCTATTATTACTGGTACTTTACAATTATGAAATCTTTGTATGCCCTGGTGTAAAACGGCCGTCAATTCTATAAGAGTGCCCTCTATTTTATCCATCTCAGTCGNAAAAAACTTCAAGTCCCCGCCAAAACTATACATTGGGCCCGCTGCTGCGATCACAATACATCTGACACTTGGATCGGTAGTAGATTCAATAGCTACTTCCATAAATTCATGCGCAAATTTTCTATTGATAGAGTTTCCCGCCTCGGGCCTGTTAAANAGGATTTTTGCCACCCCGTCACTCACGGCATAATTAATAGTTTCATAAGTCATTTATTTTTCAGCCCCCCAGCTACTCTGACCCTATTGGTTNCGTCGCTTCTATCAACCACGCACTTTCGTCATTATTTAACAACGGCAGAAGTTCCTTGCGAACCCATTCATGGTAGTCATTTAACCAATTTTTTTCATGATCCGCCAATAATTCTTCTATTATCATACTCGTGTCGAAGGGAGCTAAGGTTATTGTCTCGAAACTTAGCATCTTGCGGTCTGCATTTGGTATTATTTCAGATTTCACTACTAACAAATTCTCTAGCCTAATGCCGTATGCGCCAGACCTGTAATATCCTGGTTCATTTGAAAGTATCATTCCGGGTTGCAGCGCTATTGAGTTAGATACTTTTGAGATACGTTGCGGGCCCTCATGTACCCCTAAGTATGATCCAACGCCATGACCGGTTCCATGATCATAGTCTGCCCCGATAGCCCAGAGAGGCGCCCTCGCCAAGGCATCCAGCTGTGATCCTGTTGTACCAACTGGGAATTTACTCGATGCGATAGCGATATGCCCCTTAAGAACTCGTGTGAAATAATTTCTTGCCTCGTCGCCAGGATCTCCGACCGCGATGGTTCGGGTAATATCTGTAGTTCCATCTAAATACTGCGCGCCGGAGTCGACTAGGTACAAATCTCCTAACTTGATAGTTCTATTTGTCTCCTCCGTTACGCGATAGTGNACTANGGCCCCATTAGGACCAGAGCCCGAAATGGTATCAAAGCTAAGGTCTTTGAAAAGTNNATCCTGTTCACGAAAGTTTTGTAACTTTGNAGCTGCAATTATTTCGTCTATTTGGCCTTCTTTTGAATTTAGCGAAAACCAGTAAAGAAACTTTACAAAAGCAGCTCCATCCCGGATATGAGCAGCGCGTGTCCCTGCCAGTTCCACACTATTTTTTGTTGCTTTTGGTATCAGTGTTGGATCATCTCCCCGAATGATAGTACCCGAGACTGAAAGAATTGTCTCTTCGACCCAAGCTGGACAAGTTTTTGGGTCCAGTCTTATTTTTTTCTTATCCTGAGCTAAAGCTCGCAATTCAGAACCAAACTCTTCAAAAGGTAAAATTGATACTGCATTGCCTANATGATTGCGTGTTTCATTGATAATTTTTCTTTGATCCACAAATAGCTGCGCGTGGCCATCTTTCTTAAAAATTAAAAATGATAAAGGTAATGGCGTACGTGCGACGTCAGCACCTCGAATATTTAATAGCCAGGCAATCGACTCNGGCGAAGATAATACTAAAACATCTTCACCATTTTCNGTCATTGCGNCATTAATGGCGCCAAACTTGGATGTGAACGCTTCCCCTGAATAAATTTCAGGATGAGGNATTATTGGAGCCAATGGAACCGGAGGTCGATCAATCCAAATTTCATCTATTAAATTTTTAGGGAGCTTAATTGCCGTGGCATTTTTTGATGCCAGAACAGAATTAATTTTTGTCACCTCATCACACGTATGAAGCCAGGGATCAAAACCGATACGNTCATTTTGAACCAAATTGGTTTTTAGCCACTCTAGAGGCAGCATCTCAGCAGTATTAAATATTTCAAAATATTTTTCATTCACTTGATCCCTTATCTGCAGTGTGTAGCGCCCATCAGTAAANATTGCTGCGCACCNCGCCAAAACAATCGCAAAACCAGCTGAACCATCAAAGCNNGTTAACCAGGCAAGGCGTTGAGACGATCTTGGTAAATATTCACTCTGATATTCGTCAGCTCTAGGGAGTAAAAATCCATCTAAGTTTTGCTCATCCATCACTTTTCTAAGTAAGCATAATCGCTGTTCACTAGCATCAGACGTTTTTCTAGAAAAACTCCTCAGCCTTTGTTCCCTTAGTTCACAGAGTGTCAAGCGAAGTTCAGCGGATACAGAGTGTGAAACCATCGACACCCACCCATCATCAGTCTGAGACAACGCAGATGCATTAACCCCGTCAACGATAGCAAAAACTTCAGAAAGAGACATTGAGATTTTATGATGTTTCAGAAGACTATTTAGTCTACGCGATAATTCATCTAATAAGTTTCTTTGATCCTCTAAAATTTTGCTTGTTTCTTCCCCTGACATCCTTACCTCTATCTCTTATTTATCTCATAGCGGTGTCGCTGTTTGNACTCAACATACAATAAATTACTGCTTTCTGTATCGAAGAATAAAGGTGGTCCATTCCTTTATTCTTCTGCGTTCTATAANTCTAAACCCTAAAGAATTATAAATTGCTAAGATCTCTCGTTCNTGAGCTTTCAAAAGGCCACTCAAAATCAAATACCCCCCTAGATCTANGTAGCTGGTGGAGTGNGGNGCCAAATCAATAAGNGGCTTAGCCAANATATTTGCCACAATNACATCAAACTTTTTANGTGNCCCTGGCTTAATCTTCGGAAANCCATAACTCTGTTTACATCTAATCTGCCNAAACACTTTATTAAGNTTGGNGTTTTCTAATGTTGTCTNGACCGCATCATTATCTATATCNAGAGCTGTCACTTTTACAGACGGCCATAATCTTATGGAGGCTATTGAAAGGATCCCCGATCCACAGCCAAGATCCATCAATCGTTTGGGAGACATAATTTTGGATAAGCGTAAAAGCGACAACAAGCAACCTGCTGTACTCTCATGACTTCCCGACCCGAAGGCTCTACCAGCCTCTACTTCTATATTTAGATAGCCGTTTGGATTTTGTGGCCGATTATGAGAACCGTGTATCAAAAACCGGCCATAACGCAAACTTGGGAACGACTTCCTATTTTCATAAAGCCAATCCCGCTTTGGCAATGGCTCAATACTAAACTCCGTGGATTTAAGATTTAGTTTTAGAGCTAATTCTCTAACAATTATATCNACTTTGCTCTTGTCAGCAGCGATATTTGTTATTCCACTAATTTCCCAAAAATTAGTTTCTCTAATTTCAAATATTGAGAGTGCATCAGTAAACGAATCTAAGTGGCCAGAGACAAAATTAACATCCTTTGCTGGTACGCGCATGTAAATCTGCCACGGGTGCTTCATAACCGCCTGACAAATCGTGAAATAACTTTCTTGTCGCCAGCTTTGTCAAAAGCAATTTCCAGTTTATCGCCATCTGCCTGTCTAACGGTACCCATACCAAATTTTTGATGAAATACCCTATCACCTGGAGCAAAAAAGATATGGCCTGCAATCTCCTCGGCAGAAGATCTGTCATCCAGAGACATCTGATTATCAGAAGGCCCTATACTTTCTACATTTATATTTCCCCGCCGCTGTGGCGTCCTTAATTCCCGTTGATCTGTTAAACCAACATGATTCCAGGGTTCCGATTGAACCGTTCCATCAAAAAAATCCCCAGATATCCCCATTTCATCAAAATGCTCTATCTCACTTTGGGGAATTTCCGATACAAATCGCGATGGAATAGAGCTTTGCCAGTTACCATAAATTCGCCGGTTAGCTGCAAAACTTATTTCCACCGTCTCTCGCGCACGCGTTAAACCCACATAGGCCAACCGTCGTTCCTCTTCCAGGCCTTTGGCACCACTCTCATCTAATGATCTTTGATTTGGGAAAACGCCCTCCTCCCAACCGGGAAGGAAAACTTTATCGAACTCAAGCCCTTTAGCGGCATGAAGGGTCATTAAGCTAATTTGCTCTGTTGTATCATCCTCAGCATTTTCCATGACTAGACTAATATGCTCTAAAAATTGGCTTAAACCGTCAAATTCTTCAAGAGCGCTTATCAACTCTTTTAAATTTTCTAATCTACCTGGTGCTTCGGGAGATTTATCTTTTAACAGCATCTCGGTATAACCAGATTCATCAAGAACGATGCCGGTAAGTTCGATGTGGTCAGTATTTTCAAGCATTGAACGCCACCTAGTAAAGTCATTAACTAACATGGTGAGATTTTTACGAGCAGCAGGTCTTAGTTCATCAGTCTCTATTATTTTGGTGATCGAAAGCCATAACGAAATCGACTCTAACCGAGCAAGCTGATGAATTGATTGGAGCGACGCGAGGCCAATTCCACGTTTTGGCTTATTAATTATGCGTTCCAAGGCTAAATCATCATCAGGTTGGTAAATTACGCGTAAATACGCGATAGCGTCACGAATTTCCATACGCTCATAGAATCTAGCTCCTCCTATGACCTGATAAGGAACACCCAGCGTTAGAAACCTCTCCTCGAATTCTCTTGTTTGGAAACTGGCTCTAACTAAAATAGCCATCTCATTGAGTGAAACACCCTTGCGTTGATATGCCTCAACCTGATCACCAACTATTCGTGCTTCCGCTTCACCGTCCCAGACGCTGCGCACAATAATTTTATCGCCATCATTACCGTTAGTCCAAAGCGTTTTTCCTAAACGACCTTCATTATGCGCTATTAACCCTGAGGCCGCTGACAGCACTCTAGAAGTTGACCTATAGTTTTGTTCCAGGCGGATAACTCTAGATCCCGCAAAATCATTTTCGAAACGGAGAATATTGCCAACCTCAGCCCCACGCCACCCATATATTGATTGATCATCATCACCCACACAGCAAATATTCTGGCGGCCTTGTGCTAAAAACCGTAACCATAAGTATTGGGCAACGTTTGTATCCTGGTATTCATCGACTAGCAGGTGTGTCAATCGATTTTGGTAATCTCTTAAAATATCCGGATTATTTTGAAATATAGTTAAACAGTGTANTAACAAATCTCCAAAATCNGCAGCATTCAATACAGAAAGTCTATTTTGGTACTGACTGTAAACTTCTGCCAACTTGATTTCTGAATACTGTTTAGCCTCATCGTCGCTCACTTTTTCTGGCGTAAGTCCTCGATCTTTCCATCGCTGTATCACGCCTGCTAAAACACGCGGAGGCCATTTTTTTTCGTCTAACCCCTCAGCCTGCATTATTTGCTTAATAAGCCTAATTTGATCATCTGTATCCAAGATTGTGAAATTAGGTTTAAGGTCAACAAGCTCGGCATGTCGCCTCAGTATCCGAGCTCCTAAAGAGTGAAAAGTACCTAGCCACACTTGTTCTGCCATCGGGCCTATAATTTTTGTGACACGGTCACGCATCTCTCGCGCCGCTTTATTCGTAAANGTNACGGCTAGAATAGACCATGGCTGAGCTATTTTCTGAGCTATAAGATGGGCTAGTCTTGCAGTTAAAACCCTTGTTTTTCCCGTTCCTGCTCCAGCCAAGACCAGTACAGCTCCATCAACTGCCTCTACTGCTTCTAATTGCTTGGAATTTAATCCTCCCAAGTATCCAAAATTTGGAGGCTTATTGTAATTATTAGAATCTATTGAGTTTGAGTTATCCTCAAAATCGGTGCCGGACATCTATGCGATCATTCCACTNAAAGAGACAAATTATCCTAAGGAATTCTTTTTTAATTTGTTAGTATATGAGTCGTTGAAAAATTAATACTACAACAGTTCAAAATATTTCCTGTAAACCTGCAAGATATACAATTTTGGCGGTATCTGGGCAATATTACGCATAATACCCTTTTTCCATTTACCAAAAGAATTTGTGAAATAACTTTCTGGAGAATATGTTGATATGACCATACAGGTTAGGCCTGCAAAAATTCAAGATTGCCATACTATTCACGCTTTTATTCAAGAACTTGCCGACTATCTTGAACTAGGCAATAAAATGCTAGCTACGCCCGAAGACCTTTTGCGTGACGGTTTCTGCTCAAATCCTAAATTTTTCTCTTTAATCGCGCACGAATTTGAAAAACCGATTGGCGTAGCTGTCTACTTTTTTACGTATAGTAGTTGGGCAGGGCGTAAAGTACTTAATCTCCATGATATAATAGTTACTCAAGGTCATCGACGAAGTGGCGCCGGGCGTTTACTGCTTAGTTATTTGGCGGAAGAAGCAGAAAGAAATGATTGCGCCCGTATAGATCTTGAAGTTAGGTCCTATAATGAAGCTCGTAAGTTCTATAAAGAACTTGGTTTCACTCAAGATAAATCTAATTTAATCTACGAATTGGATCGGCTTAATTTCAAAAGTTTAATTCTGAGTTAATATGAAATTATATCTTTTAATAATTTTTGATAATCCTTTTGAAGATGCCCCTTGACGTACCTGTTAATTTTTTTACGCCGAATCGGTCAGTACGGAACATGGATAATGCCGTCTGGGGTCATAATAGGTATATTATTTCCAAATCTAACCCTGTTAACAAAGCCATTTGCTGAATCAATTGTTATCTGCATGCTAACTGTTTCAATATTTCGGTTGGATCCAACCGAGATTTTGGTCACCCTTGCGAGAATTAAACTTATTTTATTCGGTACTTCTTTTATACTGGTGATAATTCCGCTATTGATTTTTCTCTTTGCCCATCTGGTTCATACCCCAATTGAGCTTATTACGATCCTAGTAGCCTGGGGCAGTTGCCCGCCACTAGTCTCAATGCCNGGGCTTGCTATATTAATAGGGCTCAANGGAACGGCAGCTCTAATTATTTTATTGGGTGCAACACTGATTTTCACCGTAACTCTTCCGATATTATTATCGGTGTTAACAGAAAATGGTATTGATATCGACCCTCTCAATATGTCCATTAAATTAATAATAATTGTTGGTCTTTGTTTATTGGCGGCACAGCTTTTCCGAAAGCTTTTAGGAAATTCCCTGGCAAAAAAGATCGACCCTTCAGCTGATGGTTTAATAGTAATTCTTATGGCATTCTTTGCTATTACAATAATGGGAGGAATTCATAATGTCTGGCCAACAAACCCGCAAAAAGTTCTAATATTTTTTCTGGCCGCGATTTCAGTCTGTGTTTTTTCACAACTATTCTCCGCTTTTACATTTTGCAAATTTCACCGTCCAACAGCAGGTACAATAGCTCTCGCCAGTGGAAGCCGAAACTTAGCATTATTACTACCCGTCGCTAGCGGTGTATTTTATGATAATCTCTGGCTATTCCTAGCGGTGATCCAAATACCGGTATATTTTCTTCCTATAATATCAAAACCTTTATACCGTAACATTTATTTGAATTGATCCCTTTCGTTTAAATAGAACAACATCAGGTATCATTATTATTTATTTTTTCTGAAAGTTGATTTTTTGCTATAAGACAAACATGTTTATTAGTCGACGGTGTTTGAGACAGGCTTAATGTGAGATAAAAATCGAAAATTGCCTTGCATTAGCACTTTATATACTCAGTGTTGGGGAAGAAGTTCTATAAGGTAAGAATTTGGCGTTTGATAGAGCACACTGCTTTGATAATGCGGAAAAATAATTAAGATTGACAATAATGTATAAAAAGAACCTTTGCTTCTATCTTATAGTTTGCGCTATTTCACTGACATCTTGCAACACTACAAGTTTGACCTCTAACTCCGACCCACTAGAACTTATGAACCGAAAAATTTTCAGAGCTAACGATACAATAGATCAAGCAGTTCTCCGGCCAGTATCATTGTTTTATCGAGAATCAACCCCGCAACTACTGCAAAACGACATAGAAAATTTTTTGCAATGGCTGGATACGCCAAACATACTTGTTAACAATCTTCTGCAGGGCAACTTCAATCAAGCAGAAACGACATTAAAATACTTCTTTTTACAGTCATTCCATTTAGGGCATGTAGACTTAAATATTAAGTATGGTTTAAATTTTCAGAATGAGGATTTTGGCCAAACATTAGGATCGTTTGGGGTTCAACCGGGACCATACCTAGTATTACCACTCCTGGGCCCTACTAATGTCCGGGATAGCATTGGCCGAGCGATAGACGTTTTTCTGAACCCATTCAATTACGTTGGAACCGAANGCAGCCGAACCATTTTCAGTGCNACGAGAGGCTCGTTTGAGGCGCTCACATTTAGAGCAAAATATTCGTCACAAATTGACGAGTTGCGCGAAAATTCTATTGATTATTATACAAGGGTCAAAACAATTTNTGATCAACGCCGCAACGCGTCCATAAACAACAAAATGACCGAAAACAGCCCCGAAACGACGGAATCCATAGATGCTTTCGANGATCAATTTCTTAAACTTCTAGATTAAAAATAAATATTGGGCGATTATTAGCGACTTATTCAGCAAATAAGTGAGCAAAAGATTATGGTAAAGTTTGTCAGTGCGATTTTCGGGATATTAATGATTGTGACATCTGCTCATGCGGCAGAAAATAAATTAGGGAAACAAGCTCAGGATTTTATTGGTTCTTTAAGCAACCAGGTAACAACNCTCAATCAAGATNGATCACTTGATCCCAATACCCGCAGACAGAAATTTATACAACTGGTGGAGACAGGGTTTGATTTGCCATGGATCGCGAAATTTGTGGTAGGGCGTCCATGGAGAACCGCAACCACCAATCAANAAAAAGAGTATTTGGAGCTTTTTAAAAACTTGGTCGAATTGACCTATTCAAAACGCTTCATCGAGTATGCACAGCAAAAGATACTTGTGTCAGGTTATAAACTAGGGAAGCGAAAGTTTATTTTTGTGGAATCAAAACTGACTGATCCCAACAAACCAAAAGGCGATATAAATGTGGTTTGGCGATTAGTTCCAAAAGGAAATAGCTTCAAGATAGTAGATGTCGTAATAGCCGGGATTAGTATGGCAATTACCCAAAGAAACGAGTATTCAGCTGTGATAAAGCGAAACAATGGGCGTTTCGACGCGCTTTTGGAAGCGATGCGAAACCAAATCACAAAACTTCGCAATAACTCCTAATACCAGCTAGGCGCGAATAATAGGTTTATATTTTATCCGATGAGGCNGTTCTGCCTCGGCCCCAAGCCGTCTCCGCCTGTCCTCCTCATAAGCTTGATAATTACCTTCAAACCATTGAATGCTGCTATCTCCTTCAAAGGCCAAAATATGAGTNGCAATCTTGTCAAGAAACCAACGATCATGGCTAATGACCACGGCGCATCCAGCGAAATCAAGCAGAGCTTCCTCTAACGCTCTTAGAGTATCCACATCCAGATCATTTGTCGGTTCATCCAATAAGATGAGATTTGCTCCTGACTTAAGCATTTTTGCGAGATGGACACGGTTTCGTTCACCACCAGACAGCTGCCCAACTTTTTTCTGTTGATCTGCNCCTCTAAAATTAAACATTCCGCAATAGGCCCGGCTTTGCATTTTACGCTTTCCAAGTTCTATTTCTTCCAGNCCGTCGGAAATTTCCTCCCAAACCGTTGAATTCGGNTTCAAGTCATCTCTTGATTGATCTACGTAGCCTAATTTAACCGTTTCACCTACATTGATAGAGCCGCCATCTGGGCTATCCTGACCAGTTATCATTCGAAATAGGGTTGTTTTTCCTGCACCATTTGGTCCTATAACACCGACTATACCGCCAGGTGGCAGTTTGAATGATAAGTCATCTACTAGAAGCTTGTCAGAATATCCCTTCACAAGATTAAGNGACTCAATNACCAAGTCTCCAAGACGCGGTCCTGGTGGAATGACTATTTTTGCGTTATCTATGGTCTTTTCTTGACTTTGTTTGAGCAGGTCTTCATAGGCCGTCAAACGTGCCTTACTCTTTGCCTGACGTCCCCTAGGTGAGGCCCTGACCCATTCTAATTCATTCGCAAGCGATCTTTGCCTGGCAGCATCTTGCCTGCCNTCTTGCTGAAGACGTTTTTGTTTTTGTTCCAGCCAGCCCGAATAATTACCCTCATAAGGAATNCCTTGCCCTCTGTCCAGCTCCAATATCCATCCGGCAACTTCATCTAGAAAATATCGATCATGAGTGACGGTTACAACTGTACCAGGAAAGTCATGCAAAAACCGTTGAAGCCAAGCTACCGACTCTGCNTCAAGATGATTTGTCGGCTCATCAAGCAATAGCAGATCTGGGGNCGAAAGNAGCAAACGACATAGAGCAACGCGTCGTTTTTCTCCCCCTGATAAAGGCCCTACATCCGCATCACTGGGTGGCAGACGCAAAGCGTCCATCGCAATTTCTATGTGCCTATCTAGGTCCCATGCATTTGCGGCATCGATTTTCTCTTGAAGCTCTGCTTGCTCTGCTAAAAGGGAGTTCATCTCTTCGTCAGTCATTTCCTCTGCAAACTTGGCACTGACTTCGTTAAANCTNTCCAAAATCGCCTTAGTTTCTGACATTCCTTCCATTACCAAGTCATAGACCGTTTTACCGGCCTCTAATTCCGGCTCNTGCGGTAAGTATCCCACTTTAACTCCCTCAGCAGCCCAGGCTTCTCCAACAAACTGTTTGTCAATGCCCGCCATGATTTTAAGTAATGTGGACTTGCCTGCTCCGTTGGTTCCTAAAACACCTATTTTTGCACCCGGAAAAAAGGACAAATTAATGTTTTTTAAAATCTCCCGTCCACCAGTGAAGGTTTTTGAAAGACCCGTCATAACGTAGATATATTGATANGAAGGCATTATTTGTCTCCTGGTTTTACCAAGCTATTNNTATCAAGCGTTAAAGAAAGTGCTTTTTATTTTTCTGCTTTTTCTTTCTCTTTTATTCTATCACGAATATCTAATATTCGCTGGGCACGAGCAACCACAGGTACATCAATCATTTTACCCTCAAAAGCTACTGCGCCATCTCCTGCTGCCATCGCCTCGTCGTAAGTTNTCACCATGGATTCGGCTNGGTCAATTTCACTTTCCGTTGGTGTAAAGGCTTCATTCAAGATCGGCACTTGCCTAGGATGTATACACGCGCCACCATCGAAACCCAAGCTACGGGCAATCATCGCGTTAGACCGGAACAGCTCTAAGTCCGTAAATTCTGCAATAGAACCTGGATAGCCTATNGGGAGAATTCCTGCCTCGCGTGCCGCAACCTGGACGGTTTGGTAATAACTCAATAAAGACATACCATCGGGCTCAAGCATACCCATTTCCGCGGAAAAATCTTCCTGACCTAACGCGATTGCGGAGAGCCTTCTTGTTGAACTAGCGATCGATCTTACGTTGGAATAACCGCGGGGTGTTTCGATTAATACCATTAATTTAGTGTGCCCTATTTCTAAACCTCTTTCCTCTTCCAATTCGGTTATGATCTCACATAAAAAGTCAATTTGATCTGCAGACTCAACTTTCGGTAATACTAAGCCGCAAACTTCAGGCCAAATTGAAGCTTCAATATCAGCCACGGCCATACGTACTGGTCGATTGATCCGCACCAAAATATCTGCGGATCCTCGAGCAACTAATTTCGCGGCACCCTTTACTAACTTTCTAGCAGTCTCCTTTTCCTGCGGTGCNACTGCATCTTCTAAGTCTATTTTGATCGCGTCAGCGCCCCGTTCATGTGCCTTCTCTATAAACTTTTGACTAGTTGCTGGAACATACAACATTGATCGCCATACAGGCGGTTTATTCTGACTTTTCATCAAATCACTCCTTGCTCTTCTAAGTTTTTCAAATCAGATTTTGAGAGCCCAATTTCTAGATATATTTCCTCATTATTTTCTCCAATATCAGGAGCCTCACTTCGCATTTTTGCTGGTGTTTCTGACAACCTTGGCACAGCTGCATGGGCCGGAAGCTTTCTTGATTTAGTATCCTTATCAGGCAAGTTGATAATTGACCCACGTTCAAGAATATAGNGATGAGTCGACAGTTGTTTAATATCAGCTACTGCACCAACCGTAACATCTGCTTTTTCAAAAATTNCCAAACATTCATCTTGCGTNCGAGCCTTCATAAAACTAGCAACAATCGGGTCTAGCAAGTGATTATTTTTTACCCGGTCTGTATTTGTTTTNAATCTTGGATCATCTATCAGCTCAGATTTACCAATCGCCTTCATTAATCGCTCTGACATAGCTTGCATAGAAGCCGAAAGTGCCACNAATTTGCCATCTTTGCACTCATACACNTTTCGGGGCGAGGTTGTTTCGGATAGACTGCCGGTTCTTTTTGGTATTTCTCCAGAAATAGAATGGATTGCTGCTATTGGCCCCAACACTGATAGAATAGGCTCNAATAGCGAAAGATCGATGATCTGACCAGCACCCTTTTTCTGNTCAATTTCTCTCACGGCAACCATTATCGAAAAGGCTCCATAAAGCCCTGCAATCATATCTGCCAGCGCAAGGGGTGGCAGAACCGGGGGTCGATCATCAAAGCCATTCATGGAAGCAAACCCCGACATGGCTTCAACAAGGCTTCCAAAACCAGGCTTATGGCTCCAGGGACCCGTTTGTCCCCAGCCCGAAATTCTAACAATTACTAATTTTGGGTTGCATTCCAATAAAACATCGGGACTCAGGCCCCACTTCTCTAGCGTACCTGGCTTAAAGTTTTCAACTAGTACGTTCGCCGACTTTACTAATTTCAAAAGCAACTCTCTCCCGATCAATTTTCGAAGATCAAGGCTGATACTTTTTTTGTTTCGGCAATAAACTTTCCAGTGCGTGCTTATACCGTCCGTCTTCCAGTTACGAAGGTCGTCACCAACTCCTGGTCTCTCTATTTTTATTACATCCGCCCCATAGTCGGCTAATACGTGGGTAACCATATTGCCCGAAACTAGTCGCGATAGATCCAGTACCCTAATACCGTCAAGAGGAGCATTAGCTCCTGGATCAAATTTTTCATTCGGTAAACTTTTAGCCATTTTTNAAAACCAAAAATATTTAAAAAGAGTTACTCAAGGTTATCCAAACAACTGTTAGCACACAATCAAAGGTATCCGGTTTTTCAACAAAAATAATTTCTTCTATTTACAAGAAAGACTATCTTACAAGTTGCGNCGCAATTTCCAGAAATCTNTCGACTTCCCTTTTAGTAGTGTTAAAACTGGTGACAAGGCGNGCGAAAACGCTATTATCCTCTTGTCCCCACGTGTAAAATAAACAGTTATTTTTTTTAAATCCGTCTACAAGTGACACCGGCATTTTGATAAAAATCATATTTGTTTCTGCAACATGTAAAATTTTAAGTTCTGATAATTTTCGAAGACCCTTTTCCAGCTCCTGGGCTCTTGAATTTGCGTTTCCCGCGAGTCTCAGCCACCTATCTGCTTCCAAGTAAGGTAAAAGCTGAGCTGATAAAAATCTATATTTTGAAAAAAGATGCCCGCCCCTTTTTCTTCGAAATTCAAAATCAGNGGCCTTTGCAGGATCAAAAAAAATCACTGCCTCCGCAGCGAAAACACCATTCTTGGTTGCTCCCAATGACAAAATATCAACTCCAGCCTTCCAAGTTACCTCGGCTGGGGTCTTGCCCAGAGAAACAATTGCATTTGCTATCCTAGCCCCATCCATGTGTAGAGGTAATTTGTGGTATTTTGCGACTTCCGAAATAGCAGCAATTTCGTCGATGGAGTAAACTGCTCCAACTTCTGTTGCTTGTGTAATACTTATAGCAGCCGCCGGAGANCGGTGCACAGGTGGTGCTGGAGATTTAGAATCCAACTTCAATTTTAAGCTTTCCGCCGAAAATTTAGCCTTCGCTCCAGATAACAGAGATAATTTCCCACCACCTATATAAAACTCTGGTGCAGCACACTCATCTTCCTCTATATGTGACTGCTCATGACAGTATACAGTACCATATGGTGGGCAAACTGCCGAGAGAGCCAGAGAATTTGCGGCAGAACCAGTTGCAACTGGAAAAATGCTTACTTCTTTTTCAAAGACCTCATTAGTGAGAGTTTGTAACTTTACAGAATAGTCATCATCACCATACGGCATCGCTGATGACCTTGCTGCTTCTTCGACAATCGAAAAAATTTCTGGGTCAACCCCTGATGTGTTATCACTAGCAAAATTTATAACTTCGGTTTTCAAATTATGNTGACCATTTATTGAGAGAAGTTAAAGTTGAAGCGACCAACTTCCNTACCATCGCTTACGTTATATATGATTACTAGAGTGGCGCCATTCTTATCCNGCAACTGTAAAGCTATTTCCCCATCCCCTAGGTTGATACCCTGCAACTTCAGATTTTTGGACATTTCTTTTGTCACAGAATACGGAGTCCCGGAAGAAAAATTTGCTTTTGCTGTAATTCTTTGAAATATGGTCACTACAACAACTGTTACGCCCGCAATAATCATAATCCCCATCACCACTACGAGTATTTTAAGAAATTGAAGTGATTTAGAACCATCCCTATTTAGCTCTTTAAGACTTTGGTTTAAATTGTCATTCATGGATACTATCAACAGCAAAAAATTTGAAGTTATTGTCGACGAAGAGTTGCATATTATTGAGCTACCCAGACTTGACCGTTGGCTTGCAAAAAAAATAGAATCAAACCCTCGTCTACCTGATTTATCAAGAACAAGGTTAAAGCAACTCATTCTGGATGGCTTTGTCACGCAAAACGGAGAAACAATACGAGACCCTTCCACAATCGTCAAACATCTTCAAAAATATATTATTGTTATCCCCGAAGCCTCACCAGCACTCCCACTTCCAGAAACGATAGATCTAAAAATTGTTTATGAAGATACTCATCTGCTAGTGATTGATAAGCCTGCTGATATGGTTGTACATCCAGCACCGGGTGCCTTGAGAGGAACATTGGTCAACGCCTTACTAGCGCACTGTGGAGACAGTCTTTCCGGTATTGGTGGCGTTAAACGTCCCGGGATTGTTCATCGTCTAGATAAGGATACTACAGGATTAATAGTCGTCGCTAAAACCGATGAAGCACACCATAACTTAGTGCATCAATTCGCATCACGCCTTATCAGGCGAACATATACTGCACTTATATGGGGAAGCCCCTTCAAGAATTCTTTTCAAATCAATGCGCCAATTGGCAGAAGCAGAAGAAATAGAAAAAAAATGGCCGTTGTTAATACCGGTGGGAAATCGGCCTTAACAAATATTGAGACGCTTGAAAGATTTGGAACTTCAGCAACATTAATTAAATGCAGATTGGAGACCGGAAGAACTCACCAGATTCGAGTTCACGCGTGCCATATAGGTCACCCCATAATTGGCGATCCAGTTTATGGCAGCGGAAAAATTCGAGAAGGAATAAATGATGAGCAGCGAATTATTATCAAATCTTTGAGGCGACAGGCTTTACACGCTGGAAATTTATCCTTTAAACATCCAAAAAGCCAGGAAATTTGCTGTTTTAAAAGCCAGCTGCCACAAGATATGCAATCCTTAACAAATGCTTTTAGAGCCCAATTTAGCTAATTTTGCAGATTTTTTGAAAAAAATTGAATTAATGTCTTTAAAATGCAATAGTTAGTGCCCATTTATAAGTTGTTTGAATAGAAGAACGGAGTGGTGAGATGGCGTCGAACATTGCCCTCGTACCAAATTTAACGGCCGAAGGTAACCTCGCTCGGTATTTGGACGAGATCCAAAAGTTTCCGATGTTGCAGGCCAATGAAGAATATATGCTGGCTAAAAGATGGGTAGATCATGAAGATACTAAAGCTGCTCATCAACTCGTGACAAGCCACTTACGGCTAGTTGCAAAGATAGCGATGGGTTATCGCGGATATGGCCTTCCGGTTGCCGAATTAATTTCCGAGGGAAATATCGGAATGATGCAGGCAGTTAAACGCTTTGATCCTGAACGCGGGTTTAGGCTGGCAACATATGCTATGTGGTGGATAAGAGCTTCTATACAAGAGTATATCTTGCACTCTTGGTCCCTAGTAAAGATGGGAACAACAGCAGCTCAAAAAAAATTGTTCTTCAATTTACGCAAACTAAAAGGTCAAATGAAAGCTATAGATGAAGGTGACTTGTCACCAGAAAATGTTAAAGAAATAGCAATTCGCTTGGACGTGCCCGAACATGAGGTCGCCAGTATGAACGCAAGACTTGCAGGACCAGATCATTCCCTCAATACACCTAAGACAGCCGACTCAGATGGTGAGTGGCAAGATTGGCTAGTCGATGACTCACAAAACCAAGAGCAAATTTATGCGGACAGGGAAGAATTAGAGAAACGAAGCAAACTCTTGACATCGGCAATGGAGAAACTAGATCCAAGAGAACAATACATTATTCAAAAGCGTCGTTTATCAGACAAGGCAGCAACTTTGGAGGAGCTGGGGTCTGAATTTGGTATTAGCCGAGAAAGAGTACGACAAGTAGAGGTGAAAGCGTTCGAAAAATTGCAGAAAGTTATACAGAGCCAAATGATTGAGGCAAATACGTAAAATAGCATATCCTCGGACGATTAACGCGGTTCCTCTGCGACGTTAGCATCGTCAATACTCGTAGTTTCTTGTGCATCGTTATCATCTTTCTGCCGATTTGACCTGCGGTCGCCGGAAACGCCTTCACCCCACTCTTCCACAAGCTTTGTCTGACGTTTTTTTAGTCGATCGACTGAAAGCTCAATTCGAGCCTGAAGAAATATTGATACTAAAGAGGGTGCTACCAAAAAAATAGTCCACCCAGCTGACGAAGCCCCTAGAACCATAAGCCAGTTGAAGGGGTCTGATAGAACTGAGAACCCCATGTCAAACGAATGATCTTTTGTCCAAAGGGTTACCAGCAGAGGCAACACACCCACAAAATTCAAACTCCCTACACTAACAGTTTTATATTTTTCTTTTCTGCGATCTGTCGCATAAGCGATGAAAGTTGGTATCATACCTACAATAAGAACCATAACTGTCGGAAGAGTGAAAATTAAGGTCGCAACTACAACCAGTACTAAGATAGTTTTGGTTGCCGATGCACTCGCAGAACTATTTGCCATATCAAAAAACGCTCGCTTCTTTAACAATAGTTAAACTATCGAAACCACTAATATACTAGGTCAAATAAATCATTACTATTGCCGTTGTTCCAATACTCGCTATAACACCCGCTGCCACAGCCGCCACCTGTTCACCCAACTCACCAGCTAAATTTTCTTTCTGCTCAAGTCCAGCGTCCATCCTATGAATTTGAGCCGAACACTCTTCATACTCTTTTTGAGCCTTCTTATAATTCTGTTTATCAAGTTCCATTACCTTAGCGTCATCCAGGATGCGCATCAACGCTACAACAAATCCAGTTTCGGCTGCTTGAATAACTTGACGCTCTACTTGTCTGCGCAATTTATTATTATTAAAT
>NZVJ01000020.1 GCA_002701455.1 Rhodospirillaceae bacterium | reverse complement strand
AGACTCGGCGACCGGAAATGCAACACGAATGATGGGGCCTTTATTAGGAGGGATAATGCTCCAGCTAGTAGGGATGTTCGGCGTTTTCTGGTTAAGTGGCCTCCTTTACGCAATTTGCTTTATTTTGATAATGATTTCGACTTTTCCTCAGCGAGCATTAACAGCAATTTCGACAGCCTTCTATAGCGACTTATTAAGCGGCGTCAAATTTGCTGCTAGTGACCCTCTGCTGCGAAGGATCTTTTTTATAACCATAATTTTCAATATCTGGGGATTTCCGTTTACTTCTATGATCCCAGTTATTGGTCGTGATGAACTTTCTCTTACACCATTTTTTGTCGGTGTATTGTCAAGTATGGAGGGATTTGGGGCTCTATTAGGCGCGCTTTTTATAACTAGGTTCGCCTTTAAAGCGATTTTTTTCCGACTTTACCTTGGCGGTACAATCCTATACCTCACCGGAACTGCATATCTAGCTCTATTAACCTTCGTAGCGGGTGGGCCTAACCACTCCTTTTATGCAAGTTCTGTTGCCCTAACTATAATAGGTACAGCCGGTGCGTGCTTTGCAGCAATGCAGGGAACACTCACCTACCTAGCAGCTCCGCCACGGTATCGCAGTCGAATACTTGGCGTGCTTACATTGTGTATCGGCACAGGCCCTATTGGTTTTTTTAATGTGGGATGGATGGCAGAAAGCTTTGGCGTTGCATCTGCACTCGCTATAATCAGTCTTGAAGGCATTTTTGCTTTGCTAATTTTATGGGCATGGGGCAAAAGTATGGATATTAATAAGGAACTCGATAAGCGACTAGCTGAATAGAGTTTCCCCTGGTTTTAAAGTGCTTCTTACAATTCATACCAGATAAAATATTGGATATCTAATCAAGTATATCCTGATAATAGATAATCCGCCCTTAGTAATTATTTTAGTGTAGCATTAAGTCCTGTCGAAAATTTTCTTGGGAGGAAGGATGAGTATTTGTACAGGTTTTATTGGTTTAGGCGCTATGGGATCCCCAATGGCCTTAAATATAATAAAAGCCGGCATTCCACTTATCGTCCATGATGTGGACGATCGTAAAACTCGCGAACATCAAAAAGCCGGTGCCGAGGTTATGTACTCTCCTATGGAAATCGCGAACGCCTCGGATAGGACTATCTGCTTGGTAGAAACGACACGACAAGCAGAAGAAGTCATATGTGGTGAGCGCGGTATTATCCACGGAGCCAAACCCGGCCACATTGTCATTTGCATGTCCACTATTAATCCAACAGTCGCAAAACGAATTGCAAGCGATCTGTCGCTGCAGGAAATATTTATGCTAGATGCGCCAGTCAGTGGCGGCACGGCTCGCGCCAAAGACGCCGACTTAACCGTGATTGCCGGTGGCGAAAAAGAAATATTCAATAAGTGCAAAGATATTTTCGAAGCCGTTGGAAAAGATGCCTTTCACATAGGCGAACATGGCCAAGGCCTTGTGATGAAGCTAATTAACAATATGCTTGGGATAACCAATACCATTACATTAATTGAAGGACTTACGATAGGAGCAAAGTCTGGTATTGGCCTTCAAACAATGTTGGATGTTCTTAGGAAAAGCTCCGGAGCAAGTGCGGCGGTTGATTTAAGAGTACCTCGAATAATTGAAGGCGATTTTAAACCCGGCGGCACAGTGGATATCGTATACAAAGATCAAGAACTTATTACTGCGTATGCCAAACAGCTCGGCGTTCCAACACTTATGGCTAATGTTAGTCAACAGGTATATCAAATGGCGCGGACCGCAGGTCTTAATAAAGAGGACTCAAGTGCTGTTGTAAAAATTTATGAAAATTTAGCCGACGTCAAAGTTGTTGGAAGGAAATAAGAAATGTCCAATATTGTCCTCATACATGGCGCTTACCAAGGCGGGTGGATATGGAAACCACTAGCCAAAGTCCTGCGAGACAAAGGACATTATGTCCTGGCGCCTACTCTGGAAGGATGCGGGGAACGAGGTTATCAATTACATAAAAAAATCTCTACGGAGTCTCATGCCTTAGAAATTGCCAACCTTCTTTTTTTTGAAGATCTTGAAGATGTAGTTTTAGTGGGCACAAGTACAGGCGGAATGGTAATGGCCAAAGCNGCTGAAATAGCCCCCAGTAAAATTAAAAAACTCGTTTTTGCGGACGCACTAGCTTTAATGGACGGCGAAAGACTTTCCGACATTGTATCCCGAAAATCTGTTGTCAACACCGACCTTGCATCCGGCCCCCCCCGCAACGATGNAGTAAATCGGCTTTTTAAGGGATTAAAAGANCCCATCAAGAGTTGGGCCATCGCTCGTTATACACTTCATCCTATAGCTTGCATGCAAAACCCTGTGGAACTGAAAGAGTTTTGGTCAAAAAATTGGAATGCATCAGTGATCTATTGCAANGAAAGTGTGAACCCGCCAATCTCTCACCAAAAGAGAACAGCAGATATGTTAGGTGCAAAATGGCTGGAACTTTCGACAGGCCATTACCCCATGTTAAGCTTACCGGAAGAACTAGCTAATTTAATTCTCNCCACGTAAGCTAAAGTAAACCNAAACAAGAAAACCTGAAAGTTAGCCCAATGACAGTNAGNCTTGCGATAGACATTGGCGGCACGTTTACGGATGCTGTATTAGAGCTTGGTAAGCAGAGATTTACCGCGAAAGTGCTCACTACAAAAGATCGCCCCGAANAAGGCTTCTTAGNCGCCGCTGCAAAAGTTATAAGAATCGCTAATTTNCAGCCAAACGACGTAGATCTCGTTATACACGGTNCAACTCTTGCTACAAACGCCATTATAGAGCGTACCGGAGCGAAAACAGCTCTTATAGCAACCGATGGCTTTACCGATAGTCTAGAAATTGCTTACGAACATAGATTTGAGCAATCAGACCTTTTCATGGAACGTCCAAAACCCCTAGTGCCGCGACATCTAAGACTTGGCATCAAGGAACGGATCGCGTCAGATGGCTCCGTTTTGATCCCTTTAGACGAAAACTCTGTTAAAGAGGCCGTTATGAAATGCAAGGAGGAAAAGGTTGAAGCTATAGCAATTGGTTTTTTGCATTGTTACGCCAACGACCAACATGAAAAACTTGCTCAGTCTATCGCACAATCTCTGCTGCCAGATATCCCTATATCGCTATCTAGTCAGGTTTCACCTGAAATACGGGAATATGACAGGCTCTCTACGACTGTCGCGAACGCCTATATTCTGCCATTGATGCAAACATACCTCAAAAACTTAGGCGAATCTCTAAAATCAACCGGATATTCCGCTCCATTACTAATGATGATGTCGAGTGGCGGCATGACGACATTAGAAACAGCGCAAAACCTACCTATCCGCCTGGTAGAATCTGGACCGGCTGGCGGAGCTATTTTATCTCGCATAATATCGGCAGAATGTGGTTTAAAAGAAGTTTTGTCATTCGACATGGGTGGAACGACCGCAAAGATATGTTATATCGACGACTATAACCCCCAATATTCTAGAGAGTTTGAGGTTGCCAGAGAATATAGGTTTTTGAAAGGCAGCGGGTTTCCTCTCAGAATACCAGTTATTGACATGGTCGAAATTGGTGCGGGCGGCGGCTCAATAGCAACCGTTGATCAACTTTCCAGAATACGTGTCGGTCCAGAAAGTGCTGGGTCTAATCCAGGACCCGCCTCCTACAATAAGGGGGGCGANAAAGTCACNGTTACCGACGCGGACTTGATAATGGGACGTATAAATCCAGCAGATTTTGCTAACGGAGAAGTGGAATTAAATATAGGATTAGCAACCCACGCTCTAAAAGCCGACATAGCTATCCCCTTAAAACTGACAACAGAAGCTGGTGCATCGGGCATATCACAGATCGTTGATGAAAATATGGCTAACGCAGCGAGCGTTCACGCCATAGAACTTGGAAAACGCTTAGACAGCAGAGTTATGATAGCTTTTGGCGGGGCAGCACCGCTCCATGCCTGCCAATTAGCTGAGACACTGAATATTAAAAAAATAATCATTCCCAGTGGAGCGGGGGTTGGATCNGCTATTGGTTTTCTAAAGGCAGATATCGCCTACGAAGTTGCCCGGAGTTTCTATATGGACCTGCGCTCCTTTGAGCCAGATACTATAAATAACTTGTTTGAAACTATGAGGAGCGAGGCAGAAGAAGTTGTTAAACGGGGTACCGACACGGAACAACTTACAGAAAAAAGAACGGCTTTTATGCGTTATCGAGGACAAGGACACGAAATTCCAGTCCCAATTACTGATCTTTTTTTAACTTCCGCTNACAAGGAAGTACTGGTTGACACGTTTGAAGCCGAATACGAACGTTTGTTTGGCCGGATTATTCCTAACCTAACTGCTGAAGTTATGACCTGGTCATTAACCTTAAGCACGAACAGAAAGCTTAAAGAAAGTATTTCAACCTTTAAGAGAACAAATAAACCTAAACCAACAAGTAAACGCAGGGTTTTTAGTGTATCCCTAAATAAGTACCAAGAGATCCCCACTTATCAAAGAGAGTTTCTAGCTCCTGGGAACTGGATGCCTGGTCCAAATCTAATCACAGAAAATGGTACCTCCACCTATGTTTCGGAGAATTTTTGCGCTTATGTGAATAACCTAAATTACCTAGAGCTCACATCCCAAAAGGAAAACTCATGAATGAAGTAAATATTCGTCANCAAGTAATGTGGGATCGNCTGACGACGATAGTAGANGAACAGGCTAGAACTTTAATTCGTACCGGTTTCAGTGTTTCTACACGGGAAGCTGGCGACGTATCAGCCGGCGTATTTGATCTAAAAGGACGCATGCTCGCNCAAGCTGTTACAGGAACTCCAGGTCACATAAATTCTATGGCCCTCTCAGTCGGTCATTTTATCGAAAAATTTCCAGTCGGCACTATGACAGAAGGCGATGTGTTTCTTACCAACGACCCTTGGAANGGTACCGGACATCTTCATGATATTGTTGTGGTCACACCAACATTTAAGCAAGGTCGTGTCGTCGCACTCTTTGCATGCACAACTCACGTCGTCGATATTGGCGGTATTGGTATGGCTCCTGATGGAAAACAAATATATCACGAAGGACTTTATATTCCGCTAATGTATCTTTTTAAGGCCGGACAGNTGAATGAAACGTTAATAGACTTTGTTCATTACAACTGCAGAGAATCCAAGCAAGTTGAAGGAGATATTTACGCTCTAGCAAATTGTAATGATGTCGGTAGCGATCGCCTGCTAGCGATGATGAAGCAGTATAAATTAGATGATCTCGAAGAGTTAGGGAAAACAATTATAGATAGAACCCGAACTGCAATGAGAAATGCAATTAGTAAGTTGCCACAAAAGTCTGCNACGAACACTATGACGATCGATGGCTACGATCAGGAGATAACCCTCAAAGCAAAACTTAGCATAGTTGAAGATACTATTGTGATCGATTACGACGGCTCGTCACCTATATCAGATTTTGGAATTAATGTTCCAAAATGCTANACTGATGCCTATACNAGTTTTGGGGTGAAATGTGTAGTGGCGCCGGAGGTCCCCAATAATGCGGGATCACTAGCCCACATAATTGTAAAAGCACCGGAAGGTTGTATCCTCAATGCACCGCATCCCTGTGCTGTTGTAGCACGATCGTCAATTGGCCACATGCTGCCAGATGTAGTTTTTGGCTGCTTGCATAAATTACTGCCCGGTCAAGTGCCCGCTGAGGGGACCTCTTGTCTCTGGAATCTGCGCCTTGGCGCGGGGCATGGGATAACAACAAAAGACCCCGAAGCAAAACTTGAAAACACAACATTTACAGCAATGAGTTTCCATAGTGGGGGCGCGGGAGCGAGGCCAATTAAAGACGGCTTATCGGCCACACCATTTCCAAGCGGAGTAAGAAATGTTCCTGTTGAAGTANTAGAGGCTATTACACCAATAGTCATTTGGCGAAAAGAATTCAGGCCAAACTCAGGNGGTGCTGGAAAATTTCGNGGAGGTCTGGGACAGAGAATGGTGGTTGGNAACAGAGAAAAAGCTGAGTTTGCTATATTTGGAACTTTTGATCGCGTNAAAAANCCCGCCCGCGGAAGGGAAGGTGGNAAACCAGGCGCAGCTGGTTCCCTCAAACTATCAACAGGAAAAAAATTGAAAGGGATGGGCCGCCAAGTTATTCCTATGGGAGAAGAACTGATAATCGAAATGCCTGGGGGCGGCGGATACGGCAAGCCCAAAGATCGGGACCCNGATAAAGTATTAGAAGACCTCAAAGCCGGTTTTATAACCGCAGATCATGCAAGAGACTATAAATAAATTGAACTATCCTTTTCTCAACTGANACTANGAAGACCGTTCAAGTATAGATATAAAAAAGCCATCTGTTCCATACTGATGCGGCGTTAACCGCATCATATGACCGTCGATTATTCCATCCCAATTCGCCATTTCAGGGCTCATTTTGGACCAAATATCCTGAATGGAGACAGCNGAAAAATCGTCTCTTTTTTTTAACAAGTTTAAAACCTGCTCTTCGTTTTCGTCGGGAATCAAGGAGCACGTAACGTATATTAGCCTTCCTTTTGGTGCCACCAATCGCGCAGCAGATGTTAATATGCTTTGTTGTAGTTGGACCATTTTTTCTAGATCAGCTTGATTAAACCTTCGACGTGTATCAGGGTCTCGGCGCCATGTTCCAATNCCAGAACAAGGTGCGTCCACGAGCACTCTGTCGAATTTCTTTGCTAAACGTTTAAGCTTAGGATCAAATTCATCACTTATTTGTCTTCTCTCCACATTATCCAAACCTGCTCTTTTGATTCTTGGTGCTGCTTTATCCAACCTAGCGGACGAAGTATCTAAAGCAAGTACCCTACCCTTGTTTTCCATATGAGCACCGATAGCTAAAGTTTTACCGCCGGCTCCGCTGCAAAAATCAGCGACTTGCATGCCAGGCTGGGCATCCACCAACATCGCAGTGATTTGGGCACCCTCATCTTGGATTTCTAAGAGACCATTCCTAAAAGGCGGAATTTGGTCAATCCTTTTCCTGGTTCGCACCCTCAAACCAATTGGTGAATATTGGGTCTTTTCTGTTTCGATACCAAACTTCCGAAGAAGCTTTTGAGATTGCTCCCTAGTAGTTTTTTTCATCGAATTTATGCGCAAGTCCAATGGTGCTTCTTCGTTAAGCGCACCCATGCATCTTTCAAGTTCATCCATAAATACTGGCTCCAATTTTCTTAGGATCCAGTCTGGACACTCGCAGCGAACGTGCCTTGGCATTCNTGAATTCAAAATTTCTTCACCAGCTAATATTTGGTAAATTTTTTTTTCATTTTCATTCAACGTTTCAGGTTGGTTTTTAGAACCATCAAACAGTTTGTCCAATTCCAAAAGATCCAAGACTTGAAAGAAAGCGATATCAGATAGAATTAACAAGCGACTTGTCTGCTTTTCTTCTAAAACCTCTTCGATCCACCATTCCAATTTAAATCTATTTCTTACTATTCTATAAACGCGTTCCCTTATCTCATGCCTATCTTTNGAACCNGCATAACGGCGCTGTCTAAAGTATGNTGCAAGAAAGTGATCAATATTTGAGGTTTTATCTTCAACTTTTGCCAGTATTTCCATAGCAGCCGAAATTCTAGCTGCAGGCCTCACAAGTTGGGCCTATAATTTGGCGCTTCGCGAGTAATTGTAACATCATGAACGTGACTTTCCCGAAGTCCTGCATTTGTAATTCTGAGAAATTTTTTCTCTTTCTGCATTTCGAGAATAGAAGCACTTCCGGTGTAGCCCATTGCCGCTTTCAAGCCCCCAACCAGTTGATGGACGACCGCTGAAATTGGTCCTTTATAAGGAACTTGTCCTTCTATTCCCTCAGGAACGAATTTTTGATGGTCGGAAACCTCTTCTTGGAAATATCTGTCTGCGGAGCCACGNGCCATTGCGCCCATGGATCCCATGCCTCGATACGACTTATAAGATCTACCTTGGTGTAAAAATACTTCTCCCGGNCTTTCCTCTGTTCCAGCAAACAAAGTACCAAGCATTGCACAATCAGCACCTGCTGCAATTGCTTTTGCTAGATCACCAGAATATTTAATNCCACCGTCAGAAATAACGGGTATATCTGATTTTCTGCAAGCTTCAACCGCATCCAGTATGGCTGTCAACTGAGGCACACCCACACCGGCAACCATTCTNGTTGTGCATATTGACCCCGGNCCTATGCCAACCTTAACAGAATCAGCCCCGGCATCGATAAGTGCCTTCGCTCCTTCGGTTGTAGCTATATTACCAGCTATAATTTGTGAATAATTTGATAATTTTCTTATCCTTGAAACCGAGTCGATTACATTTTCAGAATGCCCGTGAGCAGTATCTACAACGATAACATCGACTTCCGCATCAAAAAGTGCACGGGCGCGTTCTACGCCTTCGTCACCAACGCCAGTAGCTGCGGCCGATCGCAGACGACCCTGGGCATCTTTACATGCGTCAGGGTGATTATCTGCCTTTTCCATGTCTTTAACGGTAATTAANCCNACGCATTTATTTTCACTATCCGTGACAACTAATTTTTCGATGCGATGCAAATGCAATAGTCTCTGCGCATCGGAAGCAGTAACACCTTCGGTAACCGTTATAACCTTTTTGGTCATTAATTCGCTGATAGGCTGAAGCTTGTTTGTGGCAAACCTAACATCCCTGTTTGTTAAAATTCCAGCTAGCTTGCCTGATCGACGCCTAACGACCGGGATTCCGCTTATTTTGTATTGANACATTAGCGCCAAGGCGTCGGCTAACGTCTCATCGGGAAAGATCGTAACTGGATTTACGACCATNCCCGCTTCAAACTTTTTAACGGCTTTTACTTCAGCTGCCTGCTTTTCAATATCCATATTTTTATGAATAACCCCCAGTCCCCCAAGTTGTGCCATGGCAATTGCTAGACGACTTTCCGTCACGGTGTCCATTGCAGCCGACAGCAGGGGTATACCTAGAGTAATATCTTGAGTAAGTCGGGTAGAAGTACTCACAGACGAGGGAACGACAGAAGAACTGGAAGGTTCTAATAGGACATCATCGAATGTCAAAGCGTCACGTATATGCATTCAAACCTCCTCGCACANCAGTGACGCCGAAATATACATCTTCCTCAGAATTATCCAACCCACTTTTTTCAAATAAACGGTTTTTTTGTAATATCGTTATATCGTCCACAAATTACTTTTTATTAGAAGTAAGTTTTCCCCTGAAACCCAAAGCAACCACATAAGTTTCGGGGGATTCGGGTCTACTAGCATCTGGCTTTGCATGTTTAACAGTTTTAAACTCCTGTTTCATTCTATTCAACAATGCTTGTTCGCTCCCGCCCTTAAACACTTTTGCAACGAATGACCCATCAAAAGAGAGAACTTCTACAGCAAACTCGTAAGCTGCCTCACAAAGGCCAACAGTGCGAGTATGATCGGTCTGGGTGTGCCCAGTTGTTGGCGCAGCCATATCACTTAGAACAACATTGACATCATCCTCTAAAGTATTCAGTAGTAACTCATAACCTATCTCCGTCATAAAATCTGCCTGCAGCAGTATAGCCCCCGCTATAGGTTTTATTGGTAAAATGTCTAAGCCGACAACTTTGCCGGAGGAGCTTTTTGAATTAATGCGGTCTGAAGCGACTTGCGTCCATCCGCCAGGCGCTGCCCCAAGATCGANTACGTAATGTCCCGCCTTAAAAAGATCAAATTTTTGATCGAGTTGGAGAAGCTTAAAAGCTGAACGCGAACGATATCCCCGTCGTTGTGCCTCTTGCACATATGGATCGTTTAGCTGCCTTCTTAACCAGCGTTGAGAGGACGCACTTCTTCCCTTAGCCGTTTTAAGCTTAACTGTTTTGGCGCGCGTGCTGCCAATTGANACTGATTTTTTTTCNGTCACCANCCTGTAAGACCTAAATAATTATCGATTATCTTTGTAAGTTTTTACGTTATTTTTTATTAAGTGAATTAACTTAATATTCTTTTTTTAAGATTGGCGGAAGGCAAACTTTGTTTTATTTGCAAAGGCTACCAACGATAACATCACCGGCACTTCAACAAGCACCCCAACCACAGTGGCCAATGCAGCACCTGATTTTAGCCCAAATAAGCTAATTGCTACAGCTACGGCTAATTCAAAAAAATTTGAAGTTCCTATCATAGCGCATGGTGCCGCAACTTTGAATGGCACTCTGAACCGCCATGCCAAAAAATATCCAATTGCGAATATNCCATATGACTGAATTAAGAGAGGTANCGCGATTAAAACAATNAGAACGGGCCGATCTAAAATAACTTCGCCCTGGAAACCAAACAAAAGAACGATAGTACCTAAAAGAGCCATGATCGAGTATGGCTTAATTGCAGTATTAAAACGTTCTAGTCGCTCGTTATCGTTAGGACTATTTAAAAGGTAATTTCTCGTTAAAACACCTGCTATAAGAGGCACTATTACATATAAGCCAACCGAAAGCAGAAGTGTTTCCCATGGAACCGGGATATCCGTGACGCCAAGCAAAAAAGCAACAAGAGGCGCGAAGGCGAACACCATGATCACATCGTTCAAACTGACTTGAACTAAGGTATAATTTGGGTCGCCACTTGTTAAGTGAGACCATACAAAAACCATGGCTGTACAAGGAGCAGCGCCAAGTAAAATTAAACCCGCAATATAGCTTTCTGCATCCTTGGCAGGAATAAAATCTGCAAACAACCACCTAAAGAAAATTACTCCAAGAGCTGCCATAGTGAAGGGCTTCAAAAGCCAGTTTACAACGAAAGTAATAATCAAACCCTTGGGCTGTTCTGCTACACGATGCAGGCTTTTCAAATCTACGGCAACCATCATCGGGTACACCATTGCCCAAATGAGTATAGCTATAAGGAGGTTTACACTCGCATACTCCAGCTGAGACAACAGGAAAAAAACATCTGGGAAAAACTCACCAAGGGCGATACCAACGAGGATACAGAGCGCCACCCAAATGGTTAAGTAACGTTCAAAAAACGACATTGCGACCTCCTTCACTCCAGAGGTTTAACCCAGGGAGACCAATCAAGGCAATGTTTTCATTGATGAATTGTTATTCTTAGTCATGTCGCCTGCGGCATCCATTCTTTCGCGACATTGAGCCGGAAAAGAAAACAAAGAAATAATTAATATGTTGCTCAACTGTCGACATGGTTTTATTAAATTTACTCCGCCTGGCAAAATAAAAAACACCTAAATTTTGAATAATGTCTTCCACGGAAGAGATGCAAATATGTCAGCTTTTTTTTGAAAATTCATATCAGGCGAATTTTGGGTCGCTTTTAAAACTGTCGTTACGGCAATAATCTTGTCATATTGCCAGCATTGCAATAAATTCTGAATAAAATATTTTATGAAGAAGATTTATGGCAAGTTCAGCTCAAAATAATTTGATCACCCGTATTGGCCCAGGAACACCAGCGGGCGACGTCCTGCGTTCTTTTTGGCAGCCCGTAGCGATATCGGAGGAACTACCCGACGAGCGTCCTGTCAGGGCAGTCGAAGTTTTTGGTGAGCGGCTTGTGCTATTCAGAGATCAAGACGGTGCTCTTGGTCTTTTTGACCGACATTGCGCCCATAGGGGGGCCGACCTCTGTTTTGGCCGGCTAGAAGACGGCGGTCTAAGGTGTCCTTTTCACGGCTGGCTTTTCGATAAAGACGGCAAATGTCTCGAGCAACCAGCTGAACCTGAAGACAATACATTACATCAGAGGATTAAACAGAAATCGTATCCCGTTATTGAAAAAAATGGGATGATCTTCGCCTTTATGGGTAAAGGTGATACTCCACCCCTTCCTAAGTTGGATTGTCTATTAGCTCCATCAAGTCATAATTTTGCTTTTAAAGGCTTCGTCGACTGTAATTGGCTACAACTGTTAGAAGTTGGGATTGATCCTGCCCACGCTTCTTTTCTTCATCGTTTTCTTGAAGATGAAGAGGATACAAAATACGGGCAGCAGTTTAGAGATAATGTAGATAATATTCCAATGACAAAACTTCTTAGAGATTATTACCGCCCANAAATAAGAGTGGAAGACACGGATTTTGGGCACCGATTAATCACTCTAAGAAACCTAGATAACAACGGCATGCATGTTAGAGTGACCAATCAGATATTTCCATCAGCAATCCACATTCCGTTAAGTAATGAAATGACACTNACNCAGTGGCACGTACCTATCGATGACNTTCGAAGCTATTGGTANGCTATGTTCACCAGCTTNGGCGATCCAGTGGATCAAGATTTAATGCGNAAGCAACGTCTNGAACTATACGAGTTACCNGACTATATNCCNAAAAAAGGGAAATGGAATGACTANGGCTATAACCCCAACGAGCANATNTCNGACACTTACACCGGNATGGGAANTGATATAAACGTTCATGACCAATGGGCAGTTGAGTCTCAAGGCACGATACAGGATAGAACTAAAGAAACTNTAGCAACTAGCGACGTTGCAATAAAGGCGTATCGTAAAAACCTTATAAAAGCGATCCAGCAAGGCAAAGATCAATCTATNACCAGACTGTGGAATAGTAACCAAAGCATACCAAAAGCTATTGACGTAATAGCATCACTTGATGATTGGGAAAACGCTTGGGCNAAAGCCGACAGGGATAGNCGCCANAGCTGCAGCTGGAAAAGTATTGTAGACCACTAATCAAAACAATGGAGAAAATATGCCTACTTCTAAGGGCAGTAGTGGACTGAAAAACTTCATCAAAAAACATGGTTTGTGGAATGAAGATCAATCTAAGTCCGCGGCTTCGGTGCTTCGGAAAATTCAAGAGTTAGGGTTAGAAACAATACGACTTTCGTTTGCAGATCAGCACGGCTTGCTTCGCGGCAAATCTATTCTGACCGCAGAATTGGAAAGCGTTTTATCTTCGGGCTGCAGCATGACTTCGACGTTATTGTTAAAAGATACGTCAAACAGGACTGTTTTTCCTATTTGGACGTCAGGGGCCGGGATGAATGAAACTCAATTCAATGGCGCTGGCGATATGGTAATGGTTCCCGATCCAAAAACCTTTAAAGTCCTACCCTGGTCAAAAAAAACAGGCTGGTTCCTTTGTGATATTTATTTCCCAAACGGTGAGCCGATTCCGTTCTCCAGCAGACTGCTCTGCTCTCAAGCGTTAGATGCACTTACAGATTTTGGCTACGAGTACGTATCAGGCATAGAGATAGAATTTCATATATTCAAAGTTAATGACCCAAAGTTGACATTCCATGACTCCACTATGCCCGGCGCGCCGCCAGAAGTTTCGCCACTAGCACACGGCTTCCAATACTTATCTGAGGTAAGATTAGATGAACTTGAGCCCGCAGTAGATTTAATAAGAGAGGGCGCATTAAGTTTGGGGTTGCCTCTCCGGACTGTGGAAATAGAGTTTGGCCCAAGTCAAGTTGAATTTACCTTTTCACCATTACCAGGGAAAGCAAGTGCGGATCTTATGCTCCTGTTCAGGTCCGCTACTAAACAAATCTGTAAAAGGAATGGCTACCACGCAAGTTTTATGTGCCGCCCCGGGTTACAAAATGTATTTGCAAGCGGCTGGCACTTGCATCAATCACTGATTGATAGGAAAGATGGTAAAAATGCCTTTGCCCCGGCTAAAAATGATTCACCATTGTCAACGATTGGCAAGCAGTTCGTTGCCGGAATTTTAAAAAATGCGGATGCTAGCTGTATTTTTACAACGCCAACAATCAATGGATATAAAAGATATAAGCCCGAGTCACTCGCTCCAGACCGCATTCTGTGGGCTAAAGATAATCGTGGAGCGATGGTAAGGGTTTTAGGCTCCAGCGAAGGCCAGGACGCCAGAGTTGAAAATCGAATTGGCGAACCCGGTGCAAATCCCTACTTTTATCTAATGTCGCAAATCTTATCCGGCTTGGACGGAATTGAAAAAAAACGAGTGCCTCCGCCAATCACAGAAACTCCCTACACTACCAACGCTACTCAGCTGCCGCAAAGTCTAATGGAGGCTGTAGATGCATTCGACAAGAGTTCTTTCTACAGAACTCAATTGGGGGATGATTTTGTGGAATACTTNTTAACAATCAAGCGTAAAGAGATAAGCAGATTTCTCTCTGAAGTTACCGATTGGGAACANAGGGAATACTTTGAGATATTATGACAGATATTCTTAATTTCCTATTTGGCCAATAAATATCTTCAAATAAAGAGCTTTGCNGGATGGCGTTCTTGCGTCCATCAGACTGACGGTTTTTTCAAAAAANCCCTAAAAAACTTGCTTTATATATTTCTTTAAACTGATAGATTAATGACAGATATTTTTTGAGATTTTTTAACTTTGCGCGAGGTAAAGTAAAATGGCCCCTCAAATAGAAGCTATTGATGCAACTCTTGGAGCTATACTAACAGATATCGATTTAGCACGCATGCACCCGAGCGATTGGGAAGTTGTGGACAAGGCATTTAATAATTTTGCCTTGCTAGTTTTTCCTAGCCAATTTTTATCGCCTGAAGCGCAAGTAAGTTTTTCTAACCATTTTGGTGAAATAGAGATGCTTCGAGGTGCCGACGGCGGAAAGGCTGTGCCGATTAGCAATCAAAAATCCGACGGCACTATCCTAAAAGTCGATGATGAAGAAGATAAACATCGGTTTATGACACTGCGAGGTAACGAGGGTTGGCATATGGACAGCACTTACATGCCCCTAGCTGCAAAAGCAGGTGTTTTATCGGCTAAGGTTGTTCCTTCATCGGGCGGAGAAACCGAGTTTGCCGATATGCGCGCTGCTTATGATGAATTGGATAAAACAACAAAAAATAAAATCTCTAAACTGTCGGCATTNCANTCACTTTATCAAAGNCAGGCAAAAAATGGTTATGAAGTAAAGACTGGAATGGGTTATGGGTATCACACNAAAGGCGCGCCGCTTCGACCATTAATAAAAAAGCACCCAACAACAGGAAGAAATGCTCTTTGCATAGGCCGTCATGCATACAAAATTCCCGACATGGATGATCAAGAGGCAAATGAATTGCTGGATACGCTTTTAGAAAACGCTTGCCAGCAGCCTCGGCTTTATAAACATTCCTGGGCGCCTGGTGATCTCGTTATTTGGGACAATCGGTGCGTATTGCATAGAGCATGCCCCTATGACGTTTCAGAACCGCGTGTTCTGCAGGCAACAAGGATCAGTGGAGACCCAGCAAGCGAATTAGCNGAGACAGGCGCGGATGATCGAGCAAGTTCGTTCGCGCCAAGCAGCTTGAATACTTAAACTGTTTAATAAAGTAGTTGTTTCGTTTAAATTCACTAACTTACATATCCCATATCTTCATCATTTTTTATTGCCTTAAGATCACGTTCTTTGTGGTTGCCATAGCCGCCACCGCCGGCCTCTCTCATCGTGATTCTATCACCAGGCAAGAGTGTTATACGTGCTTTTGGGTCAACTGTTTCACCGTTAACTAAATACTCTCGCAATGCACCATCGTTACCACCAAGCAACCCCCTAGCAGAGAACTCTGTTCTTTGTCCCATTAATGCAAATTCGAGTGGATTACCTGTATCATTTCGAAAAATCACTTCTTGCCCCGCTCCTCCCATCCATTTTCCAACCCCTCCTGAATTTTCAAGAATTGCGCGCTTTTCGATGGTCATAGACGTTCTGTTTTCCCATATTTCGGTTGGTACGACAGTCATATTTGAGGGTGCGGGCGTGACGGCACGTCCGTCTAAGCCATACATTGCTCCAAGTCCGCCAGCGAGAAAAAACAACGATGAAATTTCTTCTCCATTCCGATGCCTTCCTTGTACGCTGAATACGTTCATCATGGCAGCATCTGCCTGAACTTTTTTGGGCAAAGCGGGAGCAAGCGCTCCCATCAGTAACGGCACNACGAAGTGTCCAACAGAGTGTCTTCCGCCAGTTGGCCAAGGCGGCTGCGCATTAAGGATGCATGTGTCAGGAGCTCTAACACTAATTGGTCTCATAGACCCTTCATTGTTTGGGAGACCAGGTATGGTAAGGCACTTGATNACATAAAGAGACTGGGCATTGGTATAGCAAAAGGGNACATTGATNGAAGCCCTAACNGGACCGTCTGTTCCNCTAAAATCTATATCNACNTTNTCGCCTCTTATATCCACAGTCGCATTTAGAAGAATAGGATAACCCGGTCCTTCTATTTGAATGCTATTTTTATAATTGCCGTCTGGTATTTCTTTGATTTTTTCCCGCATAGAAAGCTCAGAATGTAAATTTATTGCATCTGCCAAGCTCTCTATTTCTTCCAGCCTGTATTCATCCATAAACTCCAGCAGCGATCTACCCCCAACTTCGTTGCAGGCAACGTTAGCCATCAAGTCGCCGATTGTCTGCTCCGGAACTCTTACATTGGTTCGAATAAGATCTACTATNAACTCATTTAGTCTCCCTTTATCCTGCAATTTGCACACTGGGAGGCGCANCCCTTCATGGTAGATTTCAGTGCAATCTGAAGACATACCTTTTCCGCCNATATCCGGTAAATGCGTTACACTCATTGTGTATCCGACTAACTTTTTTCCCTTAAAAACCGGGCGCATTACATTTATATCAAATAAATGACCTGTGCCCATCCAGGGGTCATTAGTCATAATTACATCGCCCGAGACTAATGTTTCTGGCGGAAATTTTTTCANCATGTGTTGGATTGTTTNNGGAGCCGTTCCTGTAAACGAGGGAACGGAATAGCTTCCCTGTGTCAGCAAACGAGCTTTCGAATCAAATACCATACATGATAGGTCATAACCTTCCCTAACATTCATAGAGAAAGACGTTCTAACAAGAGACAACACTAACTCATCAGAAATGGAAACCAGTCTATCCCAGAGGATTTTCAGACTTATAGGATCGAATTTTGTCAATTTTTAAACTCCCGTATAACGGATTTCAGCAACCAAATTACCTAAAACATCCACGGTAATTTCATCACTAGCGTCCAATACTGTTGTTGTTTCATCTTCCTGTATTAAGGCCGGTCCCTGAANGNTCTCACCAGATTTCAAAACGTAGCGGTCAATAATGGAACTCGTCTTGCTTTCGCCCGTTTCCCCATCATAAATTTTTATTTTCCCTTGTTCTAATTTTCCCTTTTTTGCACCCCGATACGGGGCATAACTTTCAGCAAAAGCGGGTCTTGGCCCGCTTGCCTCTATTTTCCAGTTTATTATTTCTATATCAGCATCCAGAGGAGCAGCAGCAAAGACTTCATTGTAAGTAGTTCTGAAAAGCGACCCTAATTCTTTGATATCGATACTTTCTGTCAATGCAACTTCAACTTCATGGCCCTGTCCAATAAAACGCATATCCAAACGGCGTTCTATTTCAATCTCGGAAGCCTTGACCCCTGCTTGTTCAAGTAATTCNCTTGCTTGCTTTTCAATTACAGCAAACTCTTGTTCTATTTTTGAAGTTGTTAGGTCCGCCAATCCAACGCGACTTGATCGTAATGTTGCGTAGGAAATGGGAGTAGTAAGCAACCCTATTGCCGACATTACCCCAGCTCCTACAGGAAAAATCACCTTAGGAATCCTGAGTTTTTTTGCCACTCGCAAAGCGTGAGCCGGCCCAGAACCACCAAATGCAATCATCGCACAGTTTCTGTAATCAAAACCGACCTCGGAGGCATGCACTCGAAAAGCTCTGGCAACCTCTTCATTTATTACTTCATGTATTCCCCANGCNGCCCTCGATACATCAACATCTAATAATTCACTCACGGACCCCTTTATTGCGTTTTTTGAGTTAGNTTCAATAAGAGCCATTCTCCCCCCTAAAAAAGAATCCGCGACCAGGTAACCAAGCGTTAGGTTTGCGTCCGTGAGGGTAGGCAAGGTTCCTCCTTTGTCATAACACGCCGGCCCCGGATTAGCTCCCGCGCTTTGTGGACCAACGGCNAGAAGGCCACTATCATTCACTTGTGCAATCGATCCCCCACCAGCACCTATCTCTATCATATCGATTACTGGGATGCGAAGTGGCAGGCCACTCCCTTGTTTGAANTCATATTCGCGTGCCACCTCAAATTCGTACCTCCTTAGGGGTTTCCCATCTCTAATCAAAGCGCCTTTNGCCGTGGTCCCTCCCATATCAAATGAAAGTAAGTTAGGTTCACCGAGGCGTCTTCCAAGGAAGGCGGCCATTAAGGCTCCCGCTGCTGGCCCGGATTCGATCAATCGAACTGGAAAATGCCGGGCAATATCTGCGGTAACCATTCCACCCGAGGATGTCATGATCAATAGCCGGCCGGAAAAGCCAAGGTCTTCAAGACCCTTTTCAAGNTTGCCTAAATATAGATCTGTAAGAGGNTGGACGTAGGCATTAATGGTCGTAGTCGACCAGCGTTCNTACTCCCTCATGAAAGGTAATACCTCAGACGAGATGCTGACACTTAAATGCGGAAACTTAGCTAAAACTAGTTCTTTTGCCTGCTTTTCATGAGAGTTATCGATATAAGAGTGTAAAAAACAAATTGCTAGAGCNTTAATATCATATTTATCTACCAAAGATCTTACCGCTTCTTCCACTTCTGTTTCGTCTAGTTTTGATTCTGTTTCTCCATCAAATAAGCTCCGCTCATCTATCTCAGCCCTCAGGCGTCTTGGAATTACGGGGTCCGCGAATTCCAAGCGCAAATCAAACAAGTCAAAGCGACGTTCCATAGCGATATCAAGAATATCCTTAAAACCTGAAGTTACCAGCATACCGGTCGTCGATCCCCTTCGCTCAACGACGGCATTTGTTACCAACGTTGTTCCGTGAGCGATTGCAGATACTTCTTCGATCGAGATAGAATTTTCCTGCAGCATGGCAACAATTCCAGACAGCACGCTCTCAGAAGGATCTAAGGGCGTTGTTAATTGTTTATGAACTAGAAGATCACCAGTTTTATCATCGACTAATGCAAAATCGGTAAATGTCCCGCCAATATCCACGCCAATTCTATAAGTCACCTTACCCTCCCCTCAGAATTTCTTGAAGTTCCCCAAGTGCCGTATTTATTGCAGATTCAGTTATTTCATAGTGGGTAACCCAACGAACCTGTTGGTCCATCGCCAATACCAGCACCTCTCTTTTAGATAATCGATCAACCAGATCGCTAGGTGTAATTTTCAATGGCCGTGACAATACTATGTTAGTCTCAGTATTTTTCACACTAACCTCTATCCCATCTATACGAGAAATACCCATGGCTAGTTTTTTAGCGTGTTGTCTATCTACGGCTAATCTTTCCGTCATTGTTTTAAGAGCAATTATCCCGGCGGCAGCTGGGATACCGGCCGGGCGCCATCCACCGCCCAGTAATTGGCGAACTTCTACTGCCCGCTCTATAAGAGGCCTAGGCCCTGCGAGAATTGCACCAAGTGGAGCCCCGAGGCCTTTGTTTAAATTAAAAGCGACCGTATCTGAAAAAGATGCAATCTCGGACACCGTACACCCAATAGCATCAGCAGCATTGAATACTCTTGCACCATCTAAATGTATCGAAACATCATATTTTTGACTCAATTCAAAAAGTGATTCCATGTGTTCTAGTGACACCACACGTCCACCTGATCGAACATGAGAGTTTTCAATCACAATTAATTTTGGTTTCTTTTCAATCTTAGACAATGAAGCGCAATTTTCGTCAACCGCGTCTAATTCCAACGATCCATTCACAGCAGAAACTTCAACTGCAACAGCACCAGTCAACATATGCGCGGCGTCCATTTCGGACGTAATTACATGTGCACTTTTCTCAGTTATAAACCTGTCTCCAGCGACACATCTGAGCGCAATCGCTATCTGGTTTGCCATCATACATGTTGGCACAAATAGAGCATCCTCCTTGCCCACTATTTTCGCTGCAAGGAACTCCAGTTCAGAAACAATCTGATTCTCCCGCAAACCAAAACCAGAGGGTAATTTTGCTGCATTAACCATTGCTTCGACCATTTCCTCGGTTGGCCGAGCTACAAAGTCCGACCGGAAATCTATTGCATCAGACAATTCTTACCTGCCAGGAGTAAGTTGAAATCACTTTAATTGGCGTTCCCACATATCAAATAACCTCGCCCAGGTAACTTCTGCAGCCTCAGGCGAGTATGCTTGCCTCTCGGGGAAACAAAAACCATGCTGCGTTCCCTCAAAAACTTCGATTTTGTGTCTTACTGCCGTTTTAGATAGAGCCTCTTTTAGATCAGGGACTATATTTTCGGGAACGTGCTGATCAGTCTCTGCAAAGGCATAGTAGAGCTCGCCCTTAATCTCTGGAAGCGATAGATGGGGAGAATCATCATTATCAGTAATTATCCCAACTCCATATAAAGAAGCGGCTGCTTTAACCCTGGTCGGAAATCTCGCTGCAACCGCAGTAATATAACGGCCGCTCATACAATGACCAACACAGCCAATTGGGCCAGCTTTCGCCAATGCCTGCCCGTCTAGCCAAGATAGTATGCAGGATGTGTCTTCAACAACCATAGCGTTAGTTAGATGGTCCATCGCAGCAAAAATCACCTTAGTCATCGCGTCATTGCGCTGAAGTAAATTAAAACGGAGACTTCCCATTCTGTAATACATATCTGGAACNACACAGAAATAACCCGCTTTAGCTATGCGTCTTGCCATATTCTTTAATTCTTCTCTAAAGCCAGGTGCGTCCATGTAAAAAATAACAGCGGGTACTGCCCCCCCTTCTGCCGGAGCCGCAGCAAAACCCGGCATATTGCCGGATCTAGTTCCAATCTCNATATTTTTTTCCCAAAGCGACATCAGAAATCCCTTACCCTTTTTTATTAGAATAGCNTCACGGGATTTTCAAAACTTTAAAATAGTCAAATACGATCATTTTAATCATAAATGCGTTCTCGAAAAATTCCTGCTGGCNTGAAATGAATATTCTTTTTAGGATCGCTAGCAAAAAGATTTAGGAACATTTTAATCCAACTCAATTGTAGGTGAAAATCGTGCCAGGAACATTAGACGGAATAAGAGTGGTTGACTTGACTACCGTAATACTNGGTCCATGGGCNGCTCAGACCTTGGGCGACATGGGGGCGGACGTAATTAAAATTGAAACTCCGCAGGGTGATGTTACGCGCAACATGGGTCCCAAAAAAAATGCTGGGATGGCGGCTGTATTTCTTTCAACAAATAGAAATAAACGAAGCGTTGTATTGGACTTGCGAACCCGCGAAGGAAAGGATGCGCTATTAAAGATTGTCGATACAGCCGACGTTTTTATGCATAATATGCGCCCCAAAATAGCCGAAAAGCTCGAGTTAAGTTATGAACGGTTTACTGCAAACAATCCTAAACTGATATATTGNGCTGCCTATGGTTTTAGAGCAGACGGCCCTAGNGCAAACGACCCTGCTTACGACGACATCATACAAGCGGCGTCAGGTATAGCCTCGCTTCAGACAGTTGTATCAGATCAGCCCCGGTTTGTTCCGACAATCGTTGCAGACAAAACTACGTCATATAATTTTCTTAGCTCCATCCTTTCGGCCCTATTCTGCCGAGAGCGAACCGGTAACGGACAATCTGTTGAGGTCCCAATGTTCGAAAGTCTAGTTGACAATGTGATGATTGAACACCTTTATGGCGCAGCTTTTGAACCTCCAATAGCAGACATGGGTTACGCCCGCTTATTGAATACTGGTCGTCGTCCTTATGCTACTAAAGATGGCTTCCTAGCGGTACTGCCATACAGCGATGAAAACTGGCGTCGAATGTTTGAGATTGCTGGACAACAAGAGTTAAAGGATGACCCTCGCTTCTCAAGCAATGCAGCGCGTGTGGATAATGCGCAAGAAGTATATGACTGGCTCGGAGAAATTATAGCCACACGAACTACTGCCGATTGGAAAAAAGCACTTAACGAGGCTGCAATACCTGTTACAGAAGTTAATAGCCTTGAAGACCTGCTTTCGGATGAACAGCTAATAGCTAGCGGTTTTTGGCGCATTGAGGAACATCCAAGCGAGGGGAAAATTCGTATGACTGACCCTCCAATCCGCTTCTCAAATAATCCATCTTCTTTAAGAAGAATGCAGCCTAAACTGGGAGAACATAGCAGGGAAGTTCTGACGGAGGCAGGATATACAGATGGTGAAGTTCAAAAGCTATTCGAAACCGGCGTAACTTTGGAATAATAAACGGCAATTTATTTTGTTTTATAGTGCGTTTATGTGGGCCGTTAATTGGCGATGGAAGTGCACAATTGCTTTTTCAAATCTTCCAAATGTAAAGTGCGTGTTGGCATCCCCCATTAAGCCACGCTGTATTGAACACGCGGCCTCTCGATCTTCTTCGACTCCCGTGTCTTTTACAAAAGCCGCATCTTTTTTCGAGCGCTCAAGATCTTCCGCAGAAATGTCTTTGTTTGGCGGGGTNAGTCTNTAAACATGCCACCGTGAAGCCGAGACCGATATTGGTTCCATAATCACTAATTGGTAATGATTTGAAAGAATAGACAGCCGGGCATTGGGATATATTTGAATTACGTAGGTAAGCATGCCATCTGTCTTCCAATCTTGNTTTTTTATTTTCCGTAACTTCTCGATACGCCGAAACGGAAATACTATTCGGGAGTTCATCCCTAGCGTCTCGACAATATTTAAATTATCAAAACCATAAGGGTAGAAGGTTTTATTATGCAAAGCTTTGATGTGATAACCCTCCATAGCTGTTTCTAGGAGGATTTTCCAATTCGCCTCATCAACAAATGTAGAATAATCAAAAACTTTTTGATCCGCAGAAAAAAGTTCCGGTAAATCANCAAGCGCACCTTGGGATATAGCTTTCAACTGCGTTACAAAAACTAGACCGCATTTTTCCTCAGTTTGAACTTCAACAAGGCCATGGGAATTTAAGTCTAAATCAGGGAAACCTTCTTTACCCGAAACATTTAATAAACTGCCGTCCAAACCATAAGCCCAAGCATGATAACGACAAATAAATTTNGATACTTTTCCACTACCTTCTGCCAAAATCATGCCTCGATGNCGACAGCTATTATGAAATGTTCTCACAATTCCATCCTGTCCTCTAACGGCAAGTAAAGGAACCCCCGCAACGTCCCGAGCAACGTAGGAACCATTTTCCTCTAGGGAGGCAGACGGACAAAAAACAATTGGCAACCTTTTGAATAAATCCAACTCTTTAGCAAACCGCTTTTCTGAGCGATAATTGTCTACCGATTCGCGCCAAACCTGCTCTCCTAAATCTGTGGTATTATCAGAAATTCGGTCAAGCACCTTTTGGATTACTTCCTGATCGCTGAGCAATTTAGTCATATTTTTCACAAGAATTTTCCCCAAGGTATATTTGCACTGATTATCATTTTAGAATATGCAACAAAAAACGAGACAGGTCATTGAAGTAAGTATATAACCTCTAATAGTTAGGAAATGCTAGATTGGAGTTGTCAAAGGTTTGGATATTCAACTGTCCGATCAAGAATTTGACGATGATCGCTTGCGCGAAGAATGCGGTATATTTGGCGTTTACGGGCATTCTGACGCGGCCGCTCTTACAGCCCTTGGGCTACACGCCCTCCAACACAGAGGTCAAGAGTCAGTTGGCATAGTTAGTTATGACGGCGAACGCTTTAACGCTGAACGTCGGCTCGGCTTAGTCAGCGAACACTTCACTAAAGCTTCAGTTCTGGAACAGTTGACTGGAAAAAGTTCAATTGGCCATGTGCGCTATTCCACGACTGGCGAAACAACGCTTCGTAACGTACAGCCACTTTTTGCAGATCTAGCTGGCGGAGGGCTGGCGGTTGCGCATAACGGTAATTTAACCAATGCCGTCACTCTGAGAAATGAGCTGGTAAATGATGGGTGTATCTTTCAATCGACCTCGGATACGGAAACTATTTTACAATTGATAGCCCGTTCAAAACGCGGCAATACCTTAGCCCGATTTATCGATGCTCTATTTCAGATTGAGGGAGCTTATGCTCTCGTAGTTCTAACCAATAAGAAATTAATTGGTGTAAGGGACCCATTAGGCATTCGCCCGCTCGTTATTGGAGAATTAGACGGAAGCTATATACTCGCTTCGGAAACCTGCGCTTTGGATATTATTGGTGCAAGTTTTGTACGTGAAGTAGAAAACGGCGAAATTGTTGTTATAACGGAAGATGGTATCGAGAGTGTGAAACCTTTTCCCCCAGCAAACGCGAGACCATGTGTCTTTGAATATATTTATTTTGCTAGGCCTGATAGTTCTGTTGGCGGAAGGAGCGTTTATGAATGCAGGAAGTCCTTTGGACGCGAGCTAGCAAAAGAATCCTGTATCGAAGCTGATATTGTCATACCAGTACCAGACAGCGGTGTGCCGGCAGCGATTGGGTATGCAGAGGCCGCAAATATACCTTTTGAATTAGGCATCATCAGAAACCATTATGTTGGAAGAACATTCATCGAGCCCCAACAGTCCATTCGTGCTTTTTCGGTGAAACTAAAACATAATGCAAACCGAAACCTAGTTGGCGGTAAACGCGTAATCCTAATAGATGACTCGATCGTTCGCGGAACGACGTCTATAAAAATTGTCCAAATGATGAGAGAAGCTGGGGCGCTTGAGGTTCATATGCGGATTGCTTCGCCTCCTATTAAATATCCAGACTTTTATGGAATTGACACACCAGTCCAAGATCAACTTTTGGCAGCAAGCCAAACTCTAGAGAAGATGTGTGACTTTATTGGAGCAGACAGCCTTTCGTTCTTAAGTGTAGACGGCCTTTATAAGGCGATGGGTCATCCAGAAGGACGTGACCCCAGTAATCCACTCTACACAGACCACTGTTTCACAGGAGACTATCCGACCCAGCTGCAGGACCAACAGACCGATGACCATATTAAACAACTTTCACTGTTATCAGAGAGGCGGTAAGGGTTTCTCGTTTGTGTTGTATATCTTTTTTATTTACTAGAGCGATTTTAACCAATCGGACCTTTCCTTATTTTAAGTTGAACTTCTTTTAATATACTTGTCATACATTCGTTAAAAGTGACTTTAGGAAATACAAATATGAGTTCGTTTTTGTTTGAAAATGCGGCAATCCTTGATGGACAAGCTAGGGAGCTTCGCGAAAATCAACATGTTCTAGTAGAAGCTAACAGGATTATTGAAGTATCTGACAAACCAATCAAATCTAAAAATAGTGAACGCATCAACGTCAATGGAATGACTCTGATGCCTGGGTTAATCGATGCTCATGTTCACGTGAAAGCCACAATAGTAAATGTCGGACGTTTAAGTGATATTCCAGTGTCGTATCTAACCGCAGATGCGGGTAAGTTTATGAGGCAAATGCTGATGCGGGGATTTACAACGGTTCGTGATGCTGGAGGTGCAGATAGAGGTTTAGCAGACGCCGTTACGGACGGACTTCTAATAGGGCCTAGACTTTTCGTCTCTGGTTTATCACTTAGTCAGACAGGTGGTCACGGTGATATGAGGCCTGTCACATCGGACTCGCATCCGATTACATGTGCCTGTTTAGCATCAACGCAGCAACTTGGCCGTATAGCTGATGGCGTCGACGAGTGTCGCCGGGCGGCACGCGATGAGTTAAGAAAAGGAGCGCATCAGATCAAAATAATGGCCGGGGGCGGCGTTGCATCGCCCAACGATCCAATCCAGAACACACAATATTCCGTGGAAGAAATACGAGCGATTTGCGAAGAAGCAGCGGCTGCTCACACCTATGTAATGGCACACGCCTACGTGCCTGCGGCAATCTCTCGAGCGATTGAGAATGGTGTTCGAACTATTGAGCATGGAAATTTACTAGACGCAGAAGCGGCCAAAGTTATGTCGAAGCACAATGCCTTTCTTGTACCCACAAACGTGACGTACCGGGCTCTATATAAACACGGTAAATCTTTTGGGTTTCCGGAGGTCTCCATAGGAAAGCTGAAAGACGTCCTCGATGTGGGACTGAGTGCAATTGAAATAGCGAAAAACAACGGGGTGAAAATAGGTCATGGGTCCGACCTATTGGGCGAGTGTCAAGTATATCAATCAGATGAATTAAGTATCAAAGCGGAAGTTGTGGGAAATTATGAAGCCATAAGGCATGCCACTGAGGTAAATGCCGAAATATTAAATATGACCGGCGAGCTCGGAGTAATAAAAGAAAACGCTCTCGCTGACATTCTTATTGTAGATGGTAATCCAATTAAAGACGTCGGTTTTTTGAGCAATGACGCGAAATTTATCCCAATAATAATGAAAGACGGCCGTTTATATAAAAACACACAGTAAAGCTCTCTTGATTTCTGCATATTTTAATAAAGAGACAAGAAATGAAATATTCTAAGTGCTTTAATCATTGAACACTCACCCTTCTCTTGCATTGATCGCAACGTTCCAATAACCTGACGTCGATCAACTCTAGAGGTTCAACTTCAATCTCAGAGAAGTAAACAATCTATGCTAGGGAGGTGGCATAAAATGAAATTTAAATTAACTGCTTTTGCTGCTATTGCAGCTATTGGAATGGCAATTACGCCGGCTGATTCCAAAACATTTCGTTGGGCATTCCAAGGCGATCTTCAAACAATGGATCCACACGGATTGTTTGAGACGATGACACTCGGCTTTCAGCGTAATATCTACGAAGGCCTGGTTATTCGAAACGAAAAAATGGAGATGGTAGGCGCGCTAGCGGAGAGCTGGAAAAATATTGAACCAACCGTCTGGCGTTTTAATTTGAGAAAAGGTGTGAAGTTCCATAATGGCTCTTCACTAGGTTCCGACGATGTAGCTTTTTCAGTAAAAAGATTAAGTACTGAAGGCTCAGATATGAAAGTTGTGGCCGCACTCATTAAAGAAACGCGTATTGTTGACGAACACACTATCGATCTCGTCACACCAGCGCCAAATCCTATTCTCCCGCTCCAGCTGGAAATTTTTTATATAATGGACAAACAGTGGGCCGAAAAACACAAAGCGTTAGAAGCTACAAATGTTAAGGGCGGCGATGAAGGAAACTATGCTAATCTTAATGCGAATGGCACCGGGCCTTTCATGTTGGGTTCCAGACAATCCGGCGTTAAAACAGAACTTGAGATAAACCCTAATTACTGGGGCAAGGTAAAAGGCAATATTACCAAAGCTGTATTCACACCCATCGCGCAAGATGCAACAAGGGTTGCGGCTTTGATTTCTGGCAATGTCCATATGGCTTATCCTGTGCCTGTTCAGGACTGGAAAAGGCTTGATGATGCAAAGGGCGTTAAACCTCTAGCTGGCCCNGAAGCACGGACCATTTTTCTTGGTTTCGATCAGTTACGGGATGAATTACTTTATTCAAATATAAAAGGAAAGAACCCCTTCAAAGACTTGNGAGTAAGNCAAGCCTTTATAAAAGCTATAAACATTGATGCTNTCAAAAAGAAAGTAATGCGCGGTGCAAGCGTACCAGCTGGATTAATGGTAGCTCCACAAATCAATGGTTTTAATGCTGCTCTAAATGATCGGCCTGCCTACGATCCAAAAGGTGCAAAAAAGTTATTAGCCGATGCAGGATACCCAGATGGTTTTGAAGTAACTATGGATTGTCCAAATAACCGATACGTCAATGACGAGCGTATCTGTCAAGCTTCCGCATCTATGCTTGCAAAAATTGGAATCAAGGTAACTTTATTAGCCCAGCCAAAGTCAAAATACTTCGGAAAGGTTTTAGCTCAAAATAACTACGACACGAGCTTCTTCCTGCTTGGNTGGACACCATCTACATTCGATAGCCATAACCCAATTTCTTCATTAATGGCCTGTCGAGGCGGTNCGGACAAACTGGGTGCCTTTAANCTCGGAGGTTACTGTAATCCGAGAATTAATGAACTTGNCGCTTCTATACAATCAGAAACAAACCAGAAAAAGCGTCAAAATATGATCGACGAAGCATTCAAAATTCATAAGGATGAAGTAGGTCACATTCCATTGCACCAACAACCGCTTTCGTGGGGNATATCTGAGAAAGTTAACCTGATACAGCGTCCAGACAACGTATTGGATCTGCGCTACGTCAACGTAAACTAAATCTCTCACTCCCGAGGGGGATCGCACAATCTCCCCCTCGGGTCTTTTAATGAGAGACATTAAATAAAGTATACTGACTCTAGTTATTTTCGAGGTTAGTTGAGGTTATGCTAGCATTTATATTTAAACGCCTACTGCAATCAGTGGTTGTCATGCTGACGGTAGCTCTGATTGCATTTGCATTATTTAGATATGTTGGCGATCCAATTAATAATATGGTGGGACAAGATACCACTTTGGAAGAGCGTGCAGAGCTCAAAGAGCGCCTTGGCTTGAATGATCCGTTTATAGTCCAATTTTATCGTTTCGTTCGAGATGCTTCTGTTGGTGAATTTGGCCTTTCATATCAGCACAGGCGCCCTGTTAAAGAACTAATAGCCGAAAGGTTGCCAGCTACGCTTGAACTAGCATTGGTGTCCGCTATTTTGGCACTCGTAATCGGAATACCGATGGGAGTTTATACTGCGCTCAGGCGGTATGGATTCCTTTCCAGAACATTTATGACCATTTCCCTTGTTGGGGTATCTTTACCAACATTTTTAATTGGAATTCTGCTTATTCTTTTTTTTGGTGTAATATTGCGCTGGCTGCCCACTTTTGGCAGGGGAGATGTTGTAGAGATTGGCTGGTGGACAAGTGGGTTTCTCACAGCCTCAGGCTTAAAATCTCTAATAATGCCCTCTATTACACTTGCCNTATTTCAGATGACATTGATTATGCGCCTCGTGAGAGCTGAAATGCTGGAAGTATTGCGAGCTGATTTCATCAAATTCGCCCGCGCTCGNGGNCTGCCGACTCGAGCCGTTCACTTCAGGCACGCGCTTAAAAACACACTNGTTCCCGTTATAACAATAACAGGCCTTCAACTAGGCTCNATCATCGCGTTTGCAATCATAACAGAGAGTGTCTTTCAATGGCCAGGCATGGGACTTCTCTTCATTCAGGCTATTGGTGAAGTCGACATCCCCGTAATGGCAGCCTACCTTGTGCTTATCGCATTTTTCTTTGTCGTAATTAATATGGTTGTTGACATCCTCTACTTTGTCGTTGATCCCAGATTACGGGTCGACAAAGCACTTGTTAATGGCCAGTAGGTAACAATGAAAGAAGTTAAAAACTCCNCTANGTTACTCAATTACGTAGACCGTATGCGGGATAGTGATCTCTGGTTCAGCTTCACAAGATCCCCAGTAATTGTTNCGTCAGCCTGTGTAACACTGCTCTTTCTAATTGTTACAATTTTTGCACCTTTCGTCGCTCCCCATGATCCATTTGACCTAGCAAGTATCGACTTACTAGATGCAAGCCTCCCNCCTTTTTGGATGGAAGAAGGGGAAATTCGCTTCATTTTAGGGACAGACGATCAGGGTAGAGANATTCTTTCCACGATAATATACGGATCAAGAATCTCATTATTTGTCGGTTTTGCATCAGTTGTTTTTTCTCTGATACTGGGAGTTGGGTTAGGACTTATAAGTGGCTATGTTGGAGGACGACTTGATGCATTCATCATGCGTGTTGCGGATGTACAACTCTCTTTTCCAGCTATACTCATAGCCTTATTGGTAGACGGCTTAGCAAGAACCTTGCTCCCTCGCGAACATCATGANGAAGTTGCACTTTATGTGCTTGTATTTGCCATTGGAATTTCGGGNTGGGTTCAATATGCGCGNACCGTTAGAGGTCAGACACTAGTGGANAAAGGAAAAGAATATGTCCAAGCTGCGCGGGTAATAGGTATCCGAAAATGGACCATTCTTCTGCGCCATATATTACCTAACGTTATGGGTCCAGTGCTGGTAATCGCAACGATACACTTAGCCATAGCCATTATTACAGAAGCAACTCTTAGTTTCTTAGGGGTAGGTGTACCGCCGACCACACCATCTTTAGGAACCCTTATCAGAATAGGAAATGATTTTCTCTTTTCAGGAGAATGGTGGATAACAATTTTTCCAGGAGTTGCATTAGTTCTTCTAGTGCTCGCCGTAAATCTTCTGGGTGACTGGTTGCGTGATGCCCTTAACCCCAAACTAAGGTGAAGGAATTGACACTTCTTAAAATAAATAATCTTGAGATAGAATTTCCCAGTCGCAAAGCGGTTTTGAGGGCTGTGGACGATGTTTCACTTTCTCTTGAAAAAGGTGATATCCTTGGGATAGTAGGAGAGTCTGGCGCGGGAAAGTCAACCGTAGGTAACGCACTTATAGGATTGTTAGAACCGCCCGGGAAAATGACAAGAGGTCATATTTACCTCGACGGGTTTCGTATAGATAATCTACCCGATTCTGAAAAACAGAAGATACGTGGAAAGAAGATCGGAATGATCTTCCAAGATCCACTGACGAGCCTGAACCCCCTGCAAACAATTGAAAATCAGCTTGTCGAAACAATTAATTTACATTTAGCACTTGGCGAAAATAAAGCTCGGCAAAGGGCNGTTGATTTACTCGATCAAGTTGGCATTCCTGACCCTGAAATCCGCGTAAAACAATATCCACATCAGTTTTCTGGCGGCATGCGGCAACGTGTTGTGGTGGCCTTAGCTCTATGCGCAGAGCCAGATCTTATTATAGCTGACGAACCTACTACTGCTCTCGATGTGTCGATACAAGCGCAAATTCTTGATTTGATGAGAGGGTTGTGTAAGCAGAAACANGTGGGCATGATCATTATTACACATGATATGGGAGTAATAGCCGATATTACAGATCGTGTTGCTGTTATGTATCGTGGGCGCTTAGTAGAACACGGTGCAACAGAAAAAATNCTTGGAAACCCAGATCATCCTTATACGCAGAGTTTGATCTCGGCTGTGCCAAGACCNGATATCAAACTTATACGTTTCCCCCAGGTTACGTATATAGAGGATATTGCAGATAAAAATAGAGAAATTGACATAAGCAAGCATTGGCTTGGCAAAGCTCGAGACTACGCACCCACTGTCGGACCTCTTGTAGAGTTGCAAAATATCAATATGCGTTTCACCACTAAGCCGGCTTTTTTGAAAAAAAACAGAATTTTTTTAGATGCGGTTAAGAATGTTTCGCTAGATATCCGTGAAGGCGAAGTATTTGGACTGGTTGGTGAGTCAGGTTCTGGAAAGTCAACTGTGGCACGCATTATCTGTGGACTTTACACCCCGGCATCAGGCGCTATTAAATTTGCAGGTACNGAATTAACGGCGCTGAAAAAACAAAGCGAACTAGACCCATTTCGTAGACAAATGCAGATGATATTTCAAGACCCATATTCAAGTTTNAATCCTCGNATGCGAGTNCTTGATATAGTTTCAGANCCAATCATCTTTCACCAGTTNGCCGGTTCTAGGANCGAGGTNGAGACTATAGTAAAAGATTTGTTAGAGCATGTTGGATTAGGTGCNCAATCGGCAGTTAGATANCCCCACGAATTTTCTGGAGGGCAAAGGCAGCGAATTTCTATTGCTCGTGCANTGGCTACGAGGCCAAGGTTTCTTATTTGTGACGAGCCNACATCCGCACTTGACGTCTCAATACAAGCGCAAATACTCAATTTATTGAAGGACCTGCAAGAGGAACTTGGACTGACTATGTTATTTATTAGTCATGACTTACCAGTAATTCGACAGATGTGTGATCGGGTTGGAGTAATGAAAGACGGTTTCCTTTGTGAATTAAAAGAAACCGAAGTGCTATTTGAAAAGCCCGAACATGAATATACCAAGCACTTGCTCAAACTCATGCCACGGCTAGAAGGATTATCTTTGGAGGGGCTCGATATGGAGTCGCAGCCAAATTCAAGCTAGAGAAAGGAACTAAAAGTGACCTCTTACGACGTCGTAATCGTAGGCGCTGGTAATGCCGCACTAACCGCAGCACTTGCTGCAAGGGAGAACGGGGCCTCCGTACTAATTCTAGAGAAGGCACCAGAACACGAAAAAGGTGGTAATTCGTATTTTACTGCCGGAGGTTTCCGTTTTTGCTATGACAACATAGAAGATGTTGCGACAGATGTTTTAACGGACCTCTCCCCAGCAGAGCGTGATCAGATTGTTCTGCCAAAGCACGACCGGAAAGTATTTTACGACGCACTTATGAAAGTTACTAAACACCAGGCCAATGAAGATATGGCGTGGCGATTAATAGACAACTCTAGATCAACAATGGTATGGCTTCGAAATCACGGTATTCGGTTTATACCAATGTTTGGAAGACAATCTTTTATGGTCGAAGGGAAACACCACTTTTATGGCGGTGTAAATATTGAAGCAGTTGGGGGCGGCTCCGGTTTGGTTGAAGCTGAAATAAAACGAGCGCTGCAAATTGGCTGCGAGATACGCTATGATGCAGCGGCTACGCGTTTGATCCAGGATAAAAACAAAAAAATTACTGGACTTGAGGTTTCAAGGCCTGAAGGAATCGAAACGATAAATGCACGTTCTATAGTTCTTGCTTGCGGCGGTTTCGAGTCTAACCCTGAAATGAGAGCTAGGTATTTAGGCNCTGGCTGGGATCTAGCTCGCGTTCGAGGAACCAAGCATAATATGGGCGATGGTATTCAAATGGCCATTGATATAGGCGCTCGAGCTTACGGCAATTGGTCCGGTTGTCACTCAGTCGGGTGGGATATATCTGCGCCAGAATACGGCGATTACGAAGTCCTGGATAATTTTCAGAAACATTCCTACCCCTGGGGGATAATGGTAAATACCGAGGGCAGTCGATTTGTTGATGAAGGAGAGGATTTGCGAAACCATACCTATGTAAAATTTGGACGTGAAATAATGAAACAGCCGAACCGAACTGCAATCCAAATCTTTGATCAAAAAACAATACCTTTATTACGAGATGAATACAGAATACGTCAGGTTACAAAGGTTTCTGCAAACACTATTGGTGAACTAGCTCTGGAACTTGAAATAAACGGAGATGCATTGACCAAGACAATAAAAGAATTTAACTCGGCCTGTAAGCCAGGCAAATTTAATCCATCTATTCTGGACGGCGTAACAACAGTTGGGTTAAATCCAAATAAGACAAACTGGGCTTTACCTATAGATGAGCCTCCCTTTGAAGCCTTTATTACAACAACTGGCGTCACATTCACCTTTGGTGGTCTAAAAGTAGACGATAAGGGGTCTGTTCTTGACAGCAGTGACCGATCTATAAAGGGCCTATTTGCAGCCGGGGAACTAGTTGGCGGCTTGTTTTATGAAAACTATCCAGGCGGAAGTGGATTAATGGCTGGCGCTGTGTATGGCAAGATTGCTGGAGAGAATGCTGCCTCATATGCTGTAGGCAACAATTAAATATCCATCTCTCTTCAACACTAGTACGATCAAGTCCTAATGCCTAATGCTACCTAATATGCTAAAAATCTTTCTTTGTTGTAGAGCTTTGGACGTAAATATTTTCAAAAACAAAGCTATAACAGATGTTAGTNATCTGCTAACTTCTNGTANCTGAAACGCTTTTGGGGNATAGTATAACGGCAGTACAGCGGACTCTGACTCCGTCGGTCCTGGTTCGAATCCAGGTTCCCCAGCCATNATATTCGACAATAACTTTCTATTNAAGACANNGAANGTTCACGCTNGATANTAAATTCTAATTATTAAAAAAGCAGTAAGTTTTTNTTATAATGCNNTTAAAANCACAACGTTTNAACTCTNATNNNTGAGCTGTTTNAGGAGTAATAATTTGTATATAGCAATGAACCGATTCAGAATAAATTTAGGTAAAGGAGCAGATTTTGAAGAGATTTGGCGAACCCGTGACACGCACCTTAAAGATGTGCCNGGTTTTTTATCCTTCAATTTAATTAAGGGCAAGCCNACAGANGAGTACATTTTATATGCCTCTCATACAACTTGGCAGTCTGAGCAAGACTTCNTAAATTGGACAAAATCAGAGTCTTTTCGCGCTGCNCATAAAAATGCCGGCGCACACTCAGANCTTTATCTTGGACACCCTGAGTTTGAGGGCTTTAAAGTTGTTTTGTAATTGGTTTTTCGTAAATTTTCAAAGTCATGATAGACCACAAGAAATCGAGTGCTTAAAAGCACTCAAAGTGGCTAAAAATCCGGGGGTTTGATGGATAGAGAATTTGACTTAAGGACAATGATTCAAAAGAGTAATGACGTAGTGTTTTTCACTGGGGCAGGTATTTCAACAGAATCAGGGATACCCGATTTTCGAAGTCCAGGAGGCATTTGGACAAAGATGTCGCCTATAGAATTTCAAGACTTTTTAAATAGTGAAGAAATGCGACGGGAGTCGTGGNGNAGAAAATTTGAAACGGATAAAACCCTTCGTTCGGCAAAACCTAACGAAGGGCATTACGCAATANAAAGATTAATTTCCTCTGGCAAAGCATCNGCTGTTATAACGCAAAATATAGATAATCTTCACCAGGACTCCGGTATCGCCCAAGAGAAAGTGATAGAACTTCACGGCAATGGCACTTTTGCAACCTGTCTTACTTGCGCCACTCGATACGAGTTAGAGAGTATAAANCAGTCCTTCCTCGGAAANGATGAACTACCTATTTGTAAATTTTGTGGAGGACTAATTAAAACTGCTACCATTTCATTTGGTCAGGCAATGCCTCTTGAACCTGTTCAAAAAGCAGAAGATGCGGCGCGCCGTTGTGATTTGTTTATCTGTATTGGTTCATCATTAGTTGTACACCCAGCCGCCCAGATACCACTTATCGCAAAGGACAACGGCGCAAAACTAGTAATACTCAATCGTGAGGCGACACCTTTAGATGGATATGCCGATCTTGTATTAAATGATGAAATTGGNACAGCTTTACCCGAGGCTATTCCTTTTTAAGGATTGGTTAGGAGTAAAATTAGTACTATAGTTAAAATGAGAAAGATTGNTACAAGGAGCAGCTAATATGACNGAATTATCTTCTGAATTGACAATCTTNCTTTGGGCTGTTGCTCTTACATTCATTCAACTCATCATTTCGATCTTAGGTGCTACCCAGCAACTTGGCTTATCTGCATTGGCAGGGAACCGTGAAAATATGGTTCCAACTAGTGGCTGGGTTGGGCGTGCCCAAAGAGCCCATGTAAATATGCTGGAAAACTTGGTGCTTTTTGCAATACTCGTGATCGTGGCAAGGCTTATAGGCGTTTCTAACGATTTAACTATATTAGGCTCACAGCTATTTATTTGGGGACGACTAGCCTATGCAGTAATTTACATTTTNGGAATTCCGTGGCTTAGAACGGCTGTATTCCTAATATCAATATTAGGCATGATATTAATTTTTCTACAGCTCGTTTAATTTCTAGTTAAAACACAAAAACGTATTCTTTCTATGATGAATAGTCATCCAGTAAAGATATCCATTCTTCTTCAGAAAGGATAGTGATACCAAGTTGCTGCGCTTTTGTTGCTTTTGAACCGGCCGCCTCTCCCGCTATGAGGTAGTCCGTTTTTTTTGATATTGTGTTCGACACCCTCGCACCATATCTTTCTGCTTGCATCTTTGCTTCTGCCCGCCCCATTGCAGTTAACGTTCCGGTAAAAACCAGCGTTTTCCCCGCCATCT
>NZVJ01000019.1 GCA_002701455.1 Rhodospirillaceae bacterium | reverse complement strand
TGGTCGGGCTCTGGTTAATGAAGGGGAAGTCGTTTCGAAGGGACAGCGCCTTCTTGTACTCCATAGCCCAAACAAGATTTGGATAGAGACTAATATCCGGGAAACAGATATTAAAAGATTAAAAGTGGGTCAAATCGCCAATATTGAGGTAGACGCTTTTCCTGACGCTCAATTTGAGGGCAAAATAAGTCGAATAGGAAATGCAGCAACTAGTCAATTCGCGATACTTCCCAAATTAAACGAGGCTGGAAGTTTTACAAAAGTAACTCAGAGAATAAGAGTTAGGATTGAGATTGATCAAAGGCAGAATATGTTGCGCCCTGGCATGATGGTAGAGGTATACATCAAAGCAAAAGACGCACCCTTTATTGCAAGCATAATAAAGTAGAGTAAAGACACACCTAATTATGAACAAAATCAATCGATTAGGGCTTACAATAACAGCGATGATCGCGATGATTGCGATGATTATGACTTCTACGATGGTGAATGTTGCAATACCCAATATCATGGGGGCATTCGGGGTTGGCCAAGACCAAGCTCATTGGATATCAACCGGTTTTCTTGCAACAATGACGGCTGGAATGCTTTTAAATGGTTGGTTGGTGGCAGCTTTTGGACCCAGAAATATATTTATAGGCACTCTCACTTTTTTCTCTATAGCTGGAGTTCTTGGTCAACATGTTACGAGTTTCGAGGGCGCCGTTCTGGCAAGGTTTGCTCAGGGCCTCTGTGCGGGAATAATTCAACCATTGGCATTAAGTACTGTGTATCTTGCTTATCCGCCCGCTCAACGTGGTGTCGCCATGGGATGGTTCGGCCTGGGAACAGTTTTTGGTCCCACGATAGGCCCCTGTTTGGGTGGTATCATAATCGATCAATTAGAGTGGAGACTGGTATTCTCGGCACCCGTACCAATTATGGTTATAGCAGCTTTCATGGCATCAATCTTTATGCCTGGTCGTGATCCAGATACAAAGCGGATCTCTCTAAATATAATCAGTTTTTTGCTTATTATTTCGTCCATCATGCTCTTTCTGAATGGAATAAGTAGTGGTCAGCAAAATGGTTGGGATACTGATCCTGTTTTTTTGATGTTCTTTGGGTCCATTGTTGCGTTCCTCATCTTCTTATTCAGGGAGTTGAACAGCGACTTTCCACTTTTACAATTGAGGTTGTTTAATTACAGGAATTACGTAGCGTCGGCGTTAATTGCGTTCATATTTGGAGCAGGTATGTTTGGTTCATTGTACATCATCCCGGTTCTTGTCCAAACTATCCAGGGGTTTTCGGCTTTTAAAGCAGGTCTAATGCTTCTACCCGGCGGTATTGTCTCAATGATTGTATTTCCAATAGCGGGGAGATTATCTACAGAAGTCGATCCATCACGTACAATAGCGATTGGATTGGCTATTTTTGGCCTTTCGTGCTGGTTATTAGCAGATATAGGGATGCTNACGGGGTTTTGGGCAATAGCGCTTTTAGTTGCATTTGGGAGAATAGGATTAGGCTTAGTGATGCCGTCGTTGAACTTAAGTGNTATGAACTCAGTTCCGNGTGATTTGGTCCCNTATGCTGCCGGGACACTNAACTTTATACGAATGACAGGCGCTTCAATTGGCGTAAGTACTCTCGCTATTATAATTGATTATAGGACGATCGGTCGTGGAGCTGATTTACTTACAACACAGACACCCGACAACTTAACAACAAGTGAGACGCTAAATATGCTTGCCGAAAAATTTTTCTATATTGGTTTAAATCAGACCGAGGGCTCTTTAGCCGCTATATCATACTTCAAAGCGCTTCTCTCCTTGAAGGCACAGGAATTAGCATTTCAGGAGGGCCATAAAGCACTATGTTATTTGTTCATGTTAGGTGTTATCGCCACAATTTTTCTATTTAGGCGGAGGCAAAATAGTTAATTCGATTTATGTCAATCGAGTTCTGGGTTTTCACCTTCCGGGAGAGGAACGTTAAATGCATTTAGAGTCATCGATATCAGGGTGTAATATCCTAGTATGCCAACTAAGTCGACGGTGCCCTCCTCTCCAAATTCTCTGACAGCAGCAGCATATGTTTCGTCATTGACACGGTGGTCTCGGTGTAGTTGCGTGGCAAACTCGTAAATAATTTTTTCTGCGACAGTATTGAATCTTGGCACACGTCGCTGTCGTATATCTTCCACTAAGTCAGGGTCTAAACCTGCCTCTAAGCCAATTTTTTTATGCGCATACCATTCAAACTCTGCTCCCCAAAACCTGCCGGTGATTAATATAGCTAGTTCGCTAAGATGGGTTGGTAGCGAGGTCTCGTATCTACAAAACTGACCTAGCTTTTGTGCTTTATCCGCTAGATTAGGACTAGTTAGCCAAACTCTAAGTGGGCCTTGTAGTTTACCTCTGGGTCCTGCAACTATTTCATCCCGGATTTTTTTTTGAGTTGCGGTCATCTCGTCGTCTAGAAGCTCTTTTATGCGCATAATAATTCCCTCTATAAATTTCTTGCGTTTTCTTTCCTAGCTAGCCCGCTGAAAAGATCTAACATACGTTCACGCCAATCAGCGATTGGGTCATCCTCTTCTAAAATATCAAAGGAACTTGTTATTCTTGCCCACATAAATGCACCAAACATCGTGTAGTCAGAAAATGAAGCAGACCTTCCTCCAAGAAAGGGATTTAATTCTAATACTTTTCTAACAGGAAATAGTGTTCGCTTTAATAACGTTCTTGTTTGTTCTCTATCTTTTACAACTTCTTCTAGCGGCATTTGAAATCGTTTCTCACGAGAACGACGAAAGTATTCTCTATCTCTGGGGTCAATAACATCAAGAATATCTCTCACCACGCATTTAGCTACCAGAGGGTGTATTTGGCTATCCACCCAACTTGCCATGAATCTCTCAGCAGACCTGTTAGTAGAACTAGAAAAAAGTGTTGGTTTATTTGCATAGTGATCTTCTAGATATTCCGCAATCCTCCAGCTGTCATACACTATCACCTTGTCGTCCTTTATTACGGGAACTAATTCTTGGCCAGAGAACGTCAATTTATCTTTCTGGGAAAATTTTACTAATTCAACCTCAGCTTCCTCCTCCATCCCCAGATGCGCTAGGGCCATACGTATCCGCCAACCGAAGGGGCTGAAGCGTTTGTTATCTGCACCGGAAAGATCAAAAAACTTCATATTAAATCCAATAACAATTATCAAAGCTGATTTTTTAGGTAAGAGATCCGAAGACACCATGCTAAAGTAGAACATTTAGATAGCTTAATTACAAACTCCTTCATCTAACATTTGAATTATCTAAAATATGTTTAATGGTTTTGTGTGTGCGAAACTATGATCAACTAGGATATTTTTATAAAAAAGTAAAGTTGGTGCGCCTACCGTGTTCAGAATTACTGTTTTCGAACCATTTAAAGTGAAAAGTTTCCGATTTCAATGGCCGGCAGATCTTATGACGTCCTGGGCATTTGAAATGGAAATCTTGATATTGGGTTGGTACGTCATTGTAGAAACAGAATCAGTACTCTCACTCACGCTTTTTGCCTCACTTCAATGGCTTGGCACGCTCTTAGCACCATATCTTGGTGCATTGGGAGATAGATTGGGTCGACGAACTTTACTTTGTTTCCTAAGATTAATTTATCTGGCTTTGAGCCTTATCCTCATGACGTTGGCGATAACTAACTCATTGGAACCTATGCACGTTTATCTCGTCAGCTTATTGGCTGGTTTAGCTCGACCATCAGACCTTGTAATGCGAAATGGTTTAATTGGGGATACAATATCGGAATCCAAACTTATGTCTGCTATGGGCCTGTCCCGTACTACCATGGATACAGCGCGAATTATTGGTGCTCTTTTTGGAGCCGGATTATTTTCCCTGTTTGGGCTTGGTATTGCGTATATTATTGTGAGTTTGTTTTATGCAATTAGCTTCTTTTTAACTCTTGGCGTCTCAGGAATAAAAACTAATCCATCGGCTATAAGCAGCAAAAAACAAGAATCAATATTTTTTAACCTCAAACAAGGTCTCGTATATGTTTGGCAGACCCCTGCTTTATTAGCTGCAATGTGGTTAGCCTTTCTTGTAAATTTAACAGTATTTCCTGTAAGCCATGGCATCCTGCCGTATGTAGCGAAAAGTGTTTATGAAGTGGACGAAAGCGGACTCAGCCACTTAGTTGCTGCCTACGCTTTTGGAGCTCTCCTAGGCTCAATTACAATGGTTTTCGTTAAGTTAAAGAAAAACCCGGCACGGTTTATGATAGTTAATATTTTTTTAATGCATGTACTAATAATAATTTTTGCGTATATCGAAACTAAAATTGGCGGTCAAATCTTATTATTTTTTGCCGGCTATATCCAAAGCCTAGCAATGATTTCTCTTGTCGTGACACTCCTAGCTATAGCTAGTGGAAAGTTTAGGGGGTTAGTGATGGGGGTTCGAATGATGGCCGTCTATGGACTTCCGTTGGGCTTAATGGTTTCCGGATATCTTATTGAACTATTGGGGTATAGTTGGAGCGTTATGCTGTATGGCATTATTGGATTATTATTGAGTGCATCAGTCGCTACTAAGTGGCGGAACCAGATATGGTATGAGCGTTAAGAAATGAATGTCTTTACTTGCCTCTTGTGTTCAATATTTCCTTAAATTTGGCAAGCGCCCCTTTCTGGTTTTCTCCCGAAAAGCTTGCGGCAACGTATCTATCTGGTCTGATAAGAATGATCTGATCTCGATGAGCTCGCAATTTTTTCAACAAGCTATCTGCTATTGGAACTAAATTAGTAACATAATCGGAAGATTTAAAAGGCGGCTGACCGATGAAAATTGTTTTTATTTGTGTTTTATAAAAAAAGCTTTTGCTAACCTTAGTAGCGTTTTCAATTAGATGCTTGTCCTGGATAATTAACGCGAAGTCGTTTCCTAAAAAATTGTCAAGCTGTTGTTCTGGCGAGTTTAGTTGTTTGACAGCTAGTTGGGGTAACATTTGGCCTACTAGTGACCCTGAAAATTGTTGGTGATGTAGATCAACAAATGCACCCTTTTTATAGTGAGGAGATGGTTTAAATTTCATCGAAACAATGTAATCTCGTGCTGCTGGAAATCGGTCCAACCATTCAACTAGTTTATTCCTAAATTCAATATCCTGTTCCTTTTTTGGCATAACGATATCTCCCATCGCCATAGCTAATTCTATCATGGCTTTAGCGGGTTCTCTTCTTTCTAATTCATAAGTGTCTAAAAGTTTTTCTGAAGCCTCGCCCTTCAAAATTATAGCTAATTTCCATGCTAAGTTGTGAGCGTCCCTCAACCCGCTGTTTAAACCTTGGCCCGCGAATGGCGGCGTGAGATGAGCGGCATCACCAGCTAAAAGGATTTTCCCAACCCGCCATTTTTCCGCAATTTTGGCCTCAAAGGTGTAAACGGTCGAACGGACGATGTCTTCAGGGTTAATCGTCCGAGTGGAGCTTAATCTTTCTCGTATGTTTTGGAACTCTAGTAGTTTTTGTGCTTCTTCCTCTGGCTGAATTCTATATTCATACCGACGACCTTTATTGGGAGCTGGAATACTTACGTAAGGTCGATCTCTTCGGCAGTAGAACTTGGAGACGGGTTCGTGATCCGGATCATTTGATGTATCAACGATGACCCAATCCTCAGGATATGTTTCACCTATCATCTTTATATTTAATTTTTGACGAATATCGCTCTTCGCGCCATCGGTTCCGATGAGGTATTTGCAAAAGAGGGAATGACTTTTGTTGCCAGGCGTACAAACTTCGATTTCTACTCCATTATCGATTTCCGAAAAATCAATAAGTTTACAATTATAAAAGACATTTGCCTGTTGAAACCTTTTCAAGCCATTTGCAAGTATTTGGTCTAACTTTGGTTGAAAAAAATGTGTTCGTCTGGGAAAACCAAACTCTATTGGTCCGGGGCCCACTTCAGCAAATGGGGAACCATCTTCCCCATAGTATCGAGCGCCTTTACCTGGTATTGTTGATGGAAGAAATTTTTTGTGCAAGCCAGTGGCTTGAATAGTTCGGCAGCCCTCATCGTCTAATGTAATTGCTCTTGGGATATCAAAGGGCCGTTTGTTCTTTTCAAGAACAACCACCCCGATTGCCGACTGTCCGAGCAAATTAGCAAGTGTAAGTCCTACTGGCCCAGCGCCTGAGATAACAACATCGGTCTCTTGTGGTAAAGAAGTCATGTTTGTCCAGGCCCCATTTCATTGTGTGCTCAATATGCGGTGGGAAGATCGCTTATTATGATTTGAGCAATTAGAGATTAACAATTCCCATTTGTGCAGAGTAGTGCTCACGCACGGCCGATAGGTTTTAACTGAAAGTATGATTTTCATATAGTCACTTTGGATCTAAAATTATGTTCTATTTATTTTTTTGGTACGCCCTCGACAACCATTAATGTTCCGTTTGAACCTGCTTGACGGAGCTTCACTAGTTGCGTGTACTCATTAGAATAATACCACTCCAGTGCTTTATCGTAGTTTTCGAATTCTACAATCACAGTCCGATTTCCTATAAATGGTTTCCCCTCCAGCGTTTTCTGCTTTCCGCCCCGGGCTAAGTATTTACCGCCATAACCTTCAGTAACAGATGGAACTTGAAGTCTATATTTTTCAAAATTATCAATGTTAGTAACATCTACGCTTGCNATTACATATGCTGGGCTCATTTTCTCCTCCAAATTATGATTTGCAGTTTGTTATGCTTTTTTTTAAAAAATGAATATTTCCCAAAAATGGCAAGGGAAAGTTGAGTTGTCTGTGTAATTTCTCCCCCTTTTCTGTTAGATAGAAAAAATGGTGATCCACTAAGGTAAATTTTNGCNTCCTTGCGACTTGTAAAAAACGGATATGACCCAAGATCGAAAACATAGTAAAACAAATTTGTTGAATTGACATCCATTAGAGCAGGCTACCCTAAATGACAGATAAACTTGCTATAGCGCTCGCGCAATTAAATCCAACTGTGGGTAAAATTGACGCCAATTTAAATAAATTACGCGGAATAAGAAAAAAAGCAGCGGATGAAGGAGCTGATCTTTTACTGACTTCCGAGCTTTATACTTGTGGATATCCTCCAGAAGACCTTGTCCGAAAGCCGCAATTTATTGCCTCGCTGCGCAATGCGGTTGAAACGTTTGCAGCTGAAACGAAGGACGGGGGACCGGCGGTACTGCTAGGAACCCCTTGGGTAGAGGGCGACCGTTTGCACAACTCGTTAGTATTGCTTGAGGATGGCACGGTACGTACAGCCAGGCATAAGTATGATCTTCCAAACTATGGCGTTTTTGATGAGAAAAGAGTTTTTGATGCCGGTCCTATGCCTGGCCCAATAAGTTTTAAAGACGTTAGAATAGGAGCCCCAATTTGCGAGGATATTTGGACGCCAGAAGTTGTCGAATGTATCACGGAGACTGGGGGTGAGATTATTTTAGTACCAAATGGGTCGCCGTTTGAGGCAGGAAAAACAGANATGAGNGTCCATCACGCAGTTGCCAGAGTGGTGGAGTCTAGGCGCCCACTTGTATACCTTAATCAAATAGGCGGACAAGATGAATTGGTGTTTGACGGTGCCTCTTTCGTAATGAACGCAGATCGGACAATCAGCTGGCAGCTTCCCGCGTGGCAAGAAGATTTAGCCATCACCAGCTGGAAAAGAAGAGGTGACGTGTGGATTTGTGACCAGGGAAATACCTGCAATATTGAAAGTGGATTGGAGTCAACCTATCAGGCAATGACACTTGGTTTAAGAGACTATGTAAATAAAAATGGTTTTCCTGGGGTTATTTTAGGAATGTCTGGTGGTATCGACTCTGCTATCAGCGCCGCGGTAGCGGTTGATGCATTAGGACCAGACCGTGTGCACTGTGTCATGATGCCATCGCCATACACAAGTCGCGAAAGTCTTGAGGATGCAGCTTCCGCNGCTNAGATGCTAGGTGTTAAAATCGATACAGTACCTATTGGACCAGCAATGGAGGCTTTCGAAGATATGTTGTCANATCATTTTGAAGGATCAGAGNCAGGNATTGCTGAAGAGAATATACAGTCGCGTTCTAGAGGNCTAACACTTATGGCGTTATCCAATAAATTGGGAGCNATGGTATTATCTACTGGTAACAAGTCTGAAATGTCTGTTGGCTATGCGACCCTATACGGCGATATGTGCGGGGGATATTCAGTACTAAAAGATGTCTATAAGATGACGGTCTTTGAATTATCCAGGTGGCGAAATAAAACAAAACCGAATGGTGCATTAGGCCCAGCGGGTACAGTTATGCCGGAAAGAATTATTTCCAAACCGCCCTCCGCGGAACTAAAGCCGGACCAGAAGGATGAGGATACTCTTCCGCCATACGATGAACTAGACGCAATATTGCATGGTTTGATCGAGGATGAGGCAAATGTTCAAGATATAGCCTCTAGAGGTTTCGATATTGAAGTGGTTATGAAAATTTGGCAGATGTTGGACAGAGCCGAATACAAGCGCAGGCAAGCACCGCCAGGCGTCAAAATAGGTAACAGGGCATTTGGGAGGGATAGAAGATATCCTATAACCAATTCTTTTAAAGCTTCATATCAACTAGACAACAATTGAGAGTTTCTTGCGTAAAATGGATGCCAAGGCTAATAAAACTTTATCATTTTACGATACTTTTTCTCGTCGTAGGGTTCCCCTCGTGCCTTTGGATCCCAAAAACGTAAGATTATACGTGTGCGGTCCCACTGTTTATGATTATGCCCATATTGGCAACGCCAGGCCTGTTGTCGTTTTTGATGTTTTGTATCGTCTTCTTAGGCATTTGTTCCCAAAAGTGACTTATGTCAGAAACATAACGGACGTTGATGACAAAATTAACGAACGGGCTATTACAAGTGGCAGGTCAATCCAGGAAATCACAGANGAAACAACGCGCATATTCCANTCAGATATGGACGCTTTGGGAGCGTTAACTCCAGATATTGAGCCTAGAGCTACGGAACACATACCGCAAATGGTTGAGATGATAGAATGTCTCATCGAAAAAGGGCACGCATACGAAAACCANGGACATGTATTATTNAACGTTCCATCNATGCCNGATTATGGCCAACTATCTNGAAGGGACCGCGATGAGCAGATNGCTGGGGCTAGAGTGGACNTCGCTCCGTATAAAAATGACCCCGCCGATTTCATTTTGTGGAAACCTTCAGAAAACGGTGCCCCNGGATGGGATAGCCCCTGGGGTTTTGGGAGGCCAGGCTGGCATATAGAATGTTCGGCAATGAGTAAGATGTATCTTGGTGAAACATTTGATATTCATGCTGGGGGAATAGACCTAGTATTTCCGCATCACGAAAATGAAATTGCTCAATCTAGGTGTGCGTTTGGAACGTGCAAAATGGCAAATATGTGGATGCACAACGGCTACGTCACAGTTGAAGGTGAGAAAATGTCTAAGTCACTAGGTAATTTCTATACGGTTAACGATCTCTTAAAGGATTGGCCAGGAGAAACTATTCGGTACGCATTGTTATCAGGTCATTACCGNGCTCCTCTTAATTATTCAATTAAGGGACTTTCAGACGCTCAGGTTGCTTTGGACCGTCTCTATCAATCTCTTCGACTTTCTGAAGATATCGAACAGCAGACTGCTTTTCCTGGAGAAGCAGTATTGGAAGCGTTAGCGGATGACCTCAATACGCCCGTTGCCCTATCTAAATTACATGCCTTGGCGAGGAGGTTAAATAAAACTAGTGATAATGAAGAAAAAAAGAAGGCAAGATCAGAGATGATCGGATCGGCCAAACTTCTTGGTCTCCTCAACGAAAAGCCTGATAACTGGTTTCAAAAAGGATCAAAACAAGTTAGCAGTCCGACAGACGCAGAAATAGAAAAACTAATTCAGGCTCGAGAACAGGCCAGGGAAAATAGAGATTTTGGAACAGCTGACGAAATCCGCGACCAGTTAAAATCGATGGGTGTAATTTTAGAGGACAGTAAAAGCGGCACGACTTGGAAAATAAGTTAGAATAGGCCAGTCTTAATTCAAATTTTTCTCCCACATAGGTTAAATTTTGTCATTTTTATACAGAAATTAAGAAAACGTTTACATTAGTTAAACTTAGAACCTTTCGAAAGTGAGATATTCTTTGGATGCAGGATANGTTCAAAACAATAAGCCAGTTGTAATCCTTGTAGAGCCCCAATTGGGGGAAAATATAGGTGCTGTGGCNAGAGCTATGCTGAATTGTGGGTTAGATCAGTTGCGACTGGTGCGACCGAGAGATGGATGGCCTAACCCTGCAGCTGACGCTATGGCATCGGGAGCTATCAGTGTTTTGGAAAAGATAAAAATCTTTGAACANACGAGAGATGCCGTTTGCGANTTGCATGCGGTTTTTGCCGCAACAGCCCGCCAAAGAGATTTGGAAAAAAAAGTTGTAACGCCAAAACAAGCAGCAAAACTNTTTTTTAAAACAACGCACGCGAAAAATAATATTGGGGTTTTATTCGGTCCAGAAAGATCGGGATTGGGTAATGATGATATTGCATTATCTGATATTGTAATAAACGTTCCGTTGAATCCTAATTTTTCATCATTAAATTTGGCGCAAGCGGTTTTGTTAATAGGTTATGAATGGTTTCAAGCAAGTTTAACGCAAGATATTGATAACAGACGATGGGGTAGCAGTGAGCTTTCTACCATTGGCGAGCGCGAGTATTTTTATAGNCGCTTGGAAAATCATCTAAGTGAAGCAGGNTTTCTNCATCCCCCTGACTTGGCTCCAACAATTTGCAGAAATCTGCGCGCTATGTTCAATAAAGCTGCTCTAACGAATCAAGAAATTAGAACATTGCATGGCGTAGTAACCGCGCTGAGTAACCACACCCCCCAGCGCTAGCAATTTTAGTCGTGGCGGGTGAAAACCTAATTTGAGACAATTAATTGGGATTATTTTTCTTCATCAGTAAATTTAGAGCTTCAACTAATATAGANAATGCTATAGCCGCGTATAGATATGTTCGAGGNATATGGATATGAATNCCGTCGGCTATTAAGACAATTCCGACAATGAGCAGAAAACATAATGCCAGCATCTTGGATGTGGGGTGCCGATAAATAAACTCACTTATCGGCTTTGAGGCAGTAATCATCACTGCCATTGCTATGACAACCGCTGTTATCATAATAAAGAGGTGTTCNGCTAATCCGATAGCTGTTAAGACCGAGTCAATTGAAAAAACAAGATCAAGTACNACGATTTGGGCGATTATACCTGAAAAACTTCCTACTCCACTCNCAGAAGTATTTTCTGGCTCACCATTGATTGTGACTTTAATTTCTTTGGAGGCCTTATAGACGAGAAACAAACCGCCGCTCAGCAAAATCAAATCTCGCCACGAGACCGCATGATTTACTATAGAAAATATCGGTTCGGTTAAACCCACCAGCCACGCTANCATTGAAAGAAAAATCAAACGCAGTATNAGAGCTAAGCCTAAGCCAATTTTTCTCGCCTTGCTCCGTTGGTTTTCCGGAAGCTTGTTTGCTACTATGGATACAAAGATAACGTTGTCGATGCCTAATATGATCTCGAGCAGTGTAAGCGTTGCTAGGCTTGCCCATACTGCCGGGTCGTTAATCCATTCCATACTTTCTCCGTAATTCAGCTTTTGCTTTTTTAGATGCTGACTGAATCTGCATCGATATTCAATGTACAGTGATGCGAATGCAATATTTTTTGTTTCAAAATTTGACTTTTTTCACTTCTTGAATATATTCGCGTTCTATTCTCGGAAATGCGTAGTATCCTTTGGGGGTACTACCGGCGAAACGCCCTACCGGGACAATNTTTGGGCTTATGAGGAGCCATAAATGAGTAATCGAATTAGCGCAAAGCACAAGATAGATAGACGTCTTGGAGTAAATCTNTGGGGAAGACCAAAATCTCCCTTCAATAAACGCGAATACGGACCTGGTCAGCATGGTCAACGAAGGAANAAACCTTCCGACTTTGGNGTGCAGTTGATGGCCAAACAAAAATTAAAAGGCTACTACGGAAATATNGGNGANAAACAGTTCCGNAGATATTACAGAGAGGCGGTAAGGCGTCGTGGAGATACTGGGGAAAATTTAGTTGGCATTCTTGAATGTCGACTTGACGCGGTAATATATAGAATGAAATTTGTTCCAACAGTGTTCGGCGCTAGACAATTCGTGAGCCACGGTCACGTGACAGTTAATGGCAGAAGAGTAACGATCCCTTCCTTTCTTTGTAAGGAAGGGGATGTGGTAGAAGTTAAGGAGAAGTCGCGCGAGATCCCTATGGTCTTAGAGGCAGTGGCTTCTAGTGAACGTGATATCCCCGACTATGTCGATGTAGACACTGCAAAGATGAAAGGGACTTTTCTTCGACAACCAAAGTTAGACGAAATTCCATATCCAGTTCGTATGGAACCAAACTTTGTTATCGAGTACTATTCCCGAAATTAGGCCGAAATAATTTAATCGATCCCCTAATGTTGGAGCTCTGACTTTTTTATCACTTTATCGCGCTCTCTCAGGCCGAGACCAAGAGCGGCAAGACTCGCCGCTAAGAGCCAAAGGGATCGCACCCAGGGTGCGAAAAGTTCAATGATAAGCATTTTAGATTTATCGTCGCGACGGTAGAAAACAGGGACAATATCTCCTGAATTTAGATTGGGNCGGTCAGATACAACGGTTCCTGANTTTGTCTNTTTGCCCACTTCCTGCAGCCTAGCAAGGTAAACAGTATATTCGTTGGTCGTTGAAAGCTTTTTAGTTATTTTAGCTTCTCCAAGAGAGCCTTTTAACAAAAAGTCCATNTTAGGGATTGCGAAGTAAACAGCGGCGCAGAAAGTAATTAAAGAGATGCAGAGCAGTGTTTTTGCAGAGGGATCTAATATACGCCGCAGTAAAGATCTCGTATTATTTCGAGATAACATCGTCGCTCATCACTGGTTCTTTAGAGCAATTTCATGCTTCTGAAGTTAATTCCACGCCTTTTTCCTCTAGGAAAGAACTGAGTTCACCGGTTTCAAACATTTCCCTGATTATGTCACATCCGCCAACAAATTCGCCTTTGACGTATAATTGTGGAATAGTGGGCCAGTCAGAGTAGTGCTTTATTCCTTCTCTGATATCCATATCTTCCAGAACATTTACGCTGTTAAATTTAACTTGCAAATGACTTAACACTTGGACCACGGCNGCGGAAAATCCGCATTGNGGGAAAACTGGTGTGCCTTTCATGAACAGTAAAACATCATTTGANTCAACTTCTGTTTGGATACGTTCCCGTGTATTTTCATCGATCATNATAAACTCCTAATGTATGCTATATGATTTTACGGATTGTTGCTAGGCGGAGATGTTTGTAAAGCCAGCGCATGAAGTTCTGTCCCCATTCTTCCTTTAAGAGCGGCATAAACCATCTGGTGCTGCCTCACTTTAGTTTTTCCCGCGAAGGCAGCNGATATTACTGTCGCCGCATAATGATCCCCGTCACCTCTTAAATCTTCGATCTCAACATGCGCGTCTGGGAATGACTCTTTAATGAGAGCCTCTATCTCGGAACTTTCCATGGGCATCTGTTACTACTTCCACTTCCAATTTACGTGGACTGCATATAGTGAGGCAGCCATTTCTCGTTAACATCGAAAAGTTTAAATACAGATATGTTACCGATTTTATCTATTGTCAACACTTGGTCTAAGCTCGTTTTTCCTAAAATTTCGGTTTTTACGTTATATTTTTTTGCTTCGCGCAAAATAATCTCTGAATTGTTAGTTGATAAAATATAACGACTTTGCTCTTCGCCAAAGAAGAAAGCATGATCGGGTATATCTGTTGGATTTTTTAGCTTCACGCCTAAGGTTTGACTGCTCGATGCGGATGCTATGGCCATCTCAGCAACTGCTGTTAAGAGACCTCCGTCAGAGATATCATGGCAAGCGCTCACGTGACCATTTTGTATAAGCTTTCTTACAAAATCCCCATTTCTCTTTTCTTCTTCTAAATCCAATGCAGGCGGTGCGCCACTCTCTAAACCGTGAATCTCCCGTAAATAAAGTGATTGACCCAGCCACCCGACGCTCGAGCCGACCAGTATTATATCCTCATCGGGTCGTTTTAGCGAGATTGTTGCAAATTTGCTCAAATCATCTAGCAAACCTACTCCCCCAATGACTGGGGTCGGCAGAATCGCAGACCCATTGGTTTCGTTATAAAGGGAGACATTTCCTGATACGACGGGGAATTCGAGTTTTGAGGAGGCTTCACTCATGCCTCTGATGCAGCCAACGAATTGGCCCATTATTTCTGGTTTTTCAGGGTTGCCGAAGTTCATATTATTAGTAATTGCAAGTGGGCGTGCTCCAGTCGCTGTTATATTGCGCCAAGCCTCTGCCACTGCCTGCGCACCGCCTATTTCAGGGTCCGCTAGACAATATCGCGGTGTACAGTCAACCGACATTGCTATTCCTTTTTCCGAGCCATTAACCCGCACAACCGCTGCGTCCCCTCCGGGTCTTACTAACGTATTGTTCATAACAAGATGATCATATTGCTCCCATATCCAACGTCGGCTCGATAGATCTGGACAGCCCATTAAGTCTTCCAGGACCTCTAATAAAGATACGTTTGCTGGATGTTCCAATGACTTTATGGGTTCCTGTTTTGGAGTCTCTACCCAGGGCCGATCGTACTCGGGTGATTGATCAACCATTGGGTCGATCGGTATATTAGCTTCGCAAATTCCATTTTTTATGATTTGAAGGTGCCCTGTATTATTCAGGCCCCCTATTACGGCAAAATCTAAGCCCCATTTATCAAATATTCCTTGGGCAAGCTCTTGTGCCGCGGGATCCAGGATCATAAGCATTCTTTCTTGGCTTTCTGAGAGCATTATTTCATAGGCACTCATACCTTCCTCGCGCACGGGAACGTGGTCTAGATTTAGTGTCATCCCCAGACCGCCTTTCCCAGCCATTTCAACTGATGATGATGTCAAGCCGGCAGCTCCCATATCTTGGATAGCTATGATAGCGTCACTTTCCATAAGTTCCAGGCAAGCTTCTAATAAAAGTTTTTCTGTAAATGGGTCGCCAACTTGAACTGTAGGGCGTTTCTCTTCGGCATCTTCGTTGAATTCCGCGGAAGACATTGTGGCGCCATGAATTCCATCTCGTCCCGTTTTAGCTCCTACGTAAATCACGGGGTTACCGCATCCGGCAGCGGCTGAATAAAAAATTTTATCATCGTTGGCTATACCAACTGTCATAGCATTTACAAGGTTGTTTCCATTGTAAGCGGGATGAAAATTTACTTCGCCGCCCACAGTGGGAACGCCAATGCAATTTCCATAACCGCCAATACCTGCAACAACCCCTGATACGAGATGTCTTGTTTTTTCATGTTCCGGTGAACCAAACCTTAAAGCGTTTAAATTCGCAACTGGCCGGGCGCCCATTGTGAAAACGTCGCGCAATATGCCGCCAACCCCGGTAGCAGCGCCCTGATATGGTTCAATGAAACTTGGATGATTATGGCTTTCTATTTTGAAAACAGCAGCTTGTCCATCTCCTATCGATATCACTCCGGCATTCTCGCCAGGGCCTTGGATTACATTATCTCCTTTGGTTGGTAGTGTTTTAAGCCACTTTTTTGACGATTTATACGAGCAGTGTTCCGACCACATTGAGGAAAAAATACCAAGCTCTGTGTATGTTGGAGATCTTTTTAAGATTATTGTTATGCGTTTGAATTCGTCCCTGGAAAGTCCATGTTCTAGCCCATCCTCGATTGTGGGGTTGCCGCTAACAGAGGTCATGAGATTGAGTCCACTAAACTTTGAAACAGTGCTCTTCCGTCAGTGCATCCAAGAGCAGTATCAGTAGCATTTTCAGGATGCGGCATTAAGCCAAGCACATTCTTATCTGGATTTAATATACCTGCGATATTACAGGATGATCCGTTTGGATTTGTGTTTTCATTAACATTTCCAGATGCATCCGTATATTTGAAAGCAATCTGATCATTCTCATTTAATGTCGCCAAAAGGTTGTCATCAGCAAAATAATTGCCGTCATTGTGCGCAACTGGTATCGAAAGTATCTGCCCTTTTGAATACCCTGAGGTAAAGATTGTGTTATCGATTTCAACCCGAATATTGATATTCCTACAAATGAATTTTAGATTTTTATTCCGGATTAACGCGCCGGGTAATAGTCCAACTTCAGTTAAAATTTGAAATCCATTGCATACGCCTAGTACTGGAACACCTTTTCCCGCGTATTCTGCAACTAAATTCATTGCAGGGGATCTAGCAGCCATTGCACCTGAACGAAGATAATCGCCATAGGAAAAGCCGCCTGGTACTATTATCAAATCGGTTCTTGGGAAATTTGCGTCATTATGCCAAACAAGTTCGGGCTTTGTACCGCTCGCTTGTTCTATGGCCATTACCATATCTTGTTCGCGGTTAGTTCCAGGAAATATGACAAGGGTAGATTTCATTTCACCAGGCATTTCGAACTTCGTCTTTAGCCAAACTACGAAACGGCGCGGGGGTTTGCAAGTTCGACCTTCCGCGGTCAGTTAGGCTTTTATAAACAAAGGTTTTAGAGTTAAAAAAGCTAATTCATTGCCAGCTGGTTGCTTTTAAAACCGCCGAATCGGTAATTAAGAATATAGTCGCGTTAAATGATTCCCCAAGTTTGGTCTATAAGAAATATAGAGGGGCCTTGAACCAACAGATGATTTTGCAATAGACTTTCGTTGTTTAATTGGGAAGCTCTTGCAGATAACCTTGGATTGGAATTATGCCAGATGAGTTTCAAGTTCATCTTCATGCTTACATCAAACGACAGTACGATCCCGGATGCTCTTGAAAAGCTAAACGAAGTATTGGCTGGGGGTGTGAGGCATATCGGTTTTAAAGATATTGGGTTGCCTTTTAAGGAGTTAAAGTTATTAGCTGATAAAATACGGGAAGCCGGGGGTAGATCCTATCTGGAAGTTGTCAGTTTAGATGCCGACAGAGAGTTAGAATCAGCGGAGGCGGCTGTTAAACTGGATGTCGATTGTTTGCTTGGGGGCACGCGAGCAAAAGAGGTGATAGAGATTATTCGTGCTAATCCAATTAGATATTTTCCTTTTCCCGGTCAAATAGTAGGGCACCCAAGTGAATTGCAAGGAACAGTGGAGGAGATCGTAGAAAGTGCCCGATCCTTAGCTGCATTGGATAGGGTGCACGGTTTAGACCTATTAGCGTACCGTTTTAAAGGTGATGTCACCAAGCTGATGTCTGCAGTCTGTGGGGTATCTAGTAAGCCCGTTGTAATCGCGGGAAGTATCGATCGCGAAAATCGAATAAAAGCCGCGGCTCAATCTGGAGCCTCGGCATTCACTGTAGGAACAGCAGCTTTCCAAGGCAGCTTCCCAGCGGACAAAGACGGTCTCGTTCCTCAGATTAGGTCATTGATGGCAATACGCAGTCGGGCGGCACAGCTTTCGACAGCTCCAAGAAGAATCGCTCTTGTCGCACATAATAGGCGGAAAGCGCTATTGAATGCTTGGGTAGGCAGGCATCTCAGTACCCTTGCAAACCAGCGTATTATTTGTACTGGAGGTACTGGATCTATGCTTAGGGAAACCTATCCAAGTTTAATTATAGATAGATTGCAGCGAGGTACGCGAGGTGGAGATCAACAACTAGGAGCTTTGATAGCAACAGGAGAGTTGGACGCCATAATATTTTTTGCTGATCCGGAAGCAAATTATTCAAACGATGTGGATCTTATCGCGCTCACCAGATTATCTATAATGCACGACACGCCAATTGTTTGTAGCCCTGCTGCGGCAGATCTCGTGATGTTGTCTTTTGAATAACTTTCANAGATAAANTATTGCNCTTTAATTTCTAGTCGAGATCCACTTGGTAGTTTTCAATAACTGTATTTGCCANAAGTTTCTCACACATATCGGTTGCTTGCTTGTGCGCTTGCNNGGGNTCATCTTCATTAATATCCAACTCTATGAACTTACCCTGCCGGACGTTTTTCACCTTATCAAACCCCAAATTTGTTAAAGAATTCTCAATTGCTTTACCTTGCGGATCTAAAACGCCATTCTTAAGAGAAATGTGGATGCGTACTTTCATATTTTAGTTGTTCCAATCGAAATAAATGAAGTGAGCAGTTACTCATAGATATTTTATTTTCCCATTTCTGGGAGTACGCCAAGTCGTCTGGCTACATCCTGGTAGGCTTCCCGTTCCCCTCCCAAATCCCTTCGAAAGCGGTCTTTGTCAAGTTTCTCGTGGGTATTTATATCCCAAAGCCGACAGTTATCTGGGCTGATTTCATCGGCCAGAACAATATGCATGCTGTCCTCTGAAAACAAACGCCCAAACTCTAGCTTAAAATCTATCAACCGAACACCTATTCCTAAAAATACGCCGGATAAAAAGTCATTTATCCTTAATGTCATTGCTACAATTTCCTCTAATTCCTGGTGGTTGGCCCAACCAAATGCTGTAATATGCTCATCGGAGACTAGCGGATCTCCCAACTCATCAGCTTTAAAATAATATTCAACCAGGGATCTGGGTAGCGGCTGCCCTTCTTCAAGATTTAATCGTTTGCAAATAGAGCCNGCAGCGACATTTCGAACTACAACTTCAATGGGGATTATCTCAACCTCCTTTATCAGTTGTTCACGCATGTTTAGCCGNTCAATGAAATGAGTTGGGATGCCAATTTCCGCTAATCGATTCATAAGATACTCACTGATAGTGTTATTTAAGACTCCTTTTCCAGTGATAGTTCCCTGCTTTTCGTTGTTGAAAGCTGTTGCGTCATCTTTAAAGTANTGGATTAATGTCCCGGGCCTTGGGCCTTTATAGAGAATTTTTGCCTTTCCCTCATAGATTTTTTTTCTATTAGCCATTTGCTAATCCTTTGTTCAAGAGAACCTGGTNGGGATAATAAGAGATGGTATCATANCTAATAACCNCAACTTGACCATACGCCACGNCCTATTTTTTACNTCAGNGGTGACGAGGGAAACTAAAATATATCANNTAAATAATCGATCATAGTTCTACCATGTTGAAGGGGGCTTTATCTGGNGATCCGGTGCAAAATTNCCATTGAANNTCATTATCAAATGAGCTNGGTACTGCCAGTAGAGACGAAGATACGGTCCCAAAGCCATAATCTGTAGTTATATTAATTGATGTCAGAGGGTTGCCGTCTATGTGCTCACGCCGATCTGCCAGAATCGCCTGCCACTCAGTCCAATCATTAGTTCCGGGGTCTGGGACTTTTGCTTTGCGAATCCTTTCGAGATATTGAGCTATTCTAGGTGACTGAATATCATTCAAGTCATCTGCTGTTATCATTGAAATTCCCTTCGGAATATCTTGTAAAGTAACAGTGCTCGTTTCTGTGTGTTTTAACCAAAAAGCGTCTCTATTATCCGCCAAGATCATATTAAACGAGCGATATGCGTTTTGGTTGATATTGCATATCGCNNCAGCAGCGTCNCGCGCATCGGAATGATCAAGCGCTTCCAGTACTAACTCTCCCCTTGAACGTTTTCCTGCTTGCGGACCCAGAGAATTTGACCGGTTTAAAATAGCNGCAACCACACCGAAATCATTCACACCGAGCCAACTTCCCCCTGCTTCATCATCCATCCCGGCAGTAACTTCAGGCCTGTCCAACCAGTGCCTCCCAGGTGGNTTTGATGGTCGAGCCACCATCTCATCTCGGTTGCTCCCGATTATTAGGGGCCAATCGTTTCCTGGGCACCATCGTATAATAAGTGTACACATAAATGAGAAAAGCCTAATAAACATAACTTTCTATTTAGTCTTATCTAATTTTTTAGAATTAAAAACAAGTTTTGTTTATTACGTGCACTGATCAACGAATATAGTTATAGATATTATAGTAAATTAAACTTTTTCAGCGCAAAATGCAGTATAAAATTATCAGGGCTTTCAAAGATGTCTTCCAAAAATTATTTTGTTGAACTTGCTAATAGATCTGTTTTGGAAGTAAGCGGGTTAGATAGTGTGAAGTTTCTACAGGGGCTTGTCTCAAATGATGTTGAATCTGTATCGCCAGAGAATAGCATTTACGCCGCATTGCTTACTCCCCAAGGTAAATTTTTATATGATTTTTTTATATCCTACGGCGGTGAGAACAAGCTGCTTCTAGAATGTGAGCGAGAATACCTGCAACAACTTTCATTAAAACTGAAAATTTACAAACTTAGGTCACAAGTTGACCTTCGTGATGCAAGTGATGACTATAAAATTTTCGTTGGNTTTGGCGAGAATATTCTNAAAGCAGTGGATCTGCCAAATAGCCCAGGGGTCACCCGCGAATACCATGATGGCCTTCTGATGGTAGACCCGAGACATAGTCTCATGGGAGTTCGCATGATCCTGCCCTCGGAGCCTTCTTTTGCTGCGTCATCGCTGAAACTTGGATTTAGGGATGATTATGAAAGAATCAGAATAAGTCTTGGAATACCTGACGCAATTTCTGATTTGGTTCAGAATAAGACGATTTTGCTAGAAGCGGGCTTTGACGAGCTAAACGGGATTAGCTGGGATAAAGGATGCTATATCGGTCAAGAGTTGACTGCGCGAACGAAGTATAGAGGTCTTATTAAAAAAAGGCTGATACCGTGCAAAGTCTTGGGACCCACACTTGCGCCAGGAACAAGCGTTAGTTCCGATAATAGGGAAGTGGGCGAGATACGCTCTGTATCGGGTGATCGAGCTATGGCGTTATTAAAATTAGCNTCAGTTAAAGATAGTAATAAAAACGATGAACCTTTAGTTGCTCATGAGAGTTCTATTGTTCCGATTCAGCCAGATTGGATGAATTTGGACTGACAGGAGAGAATTTTTTATAGGGCTCTCTCACTGAACTTGGTAAAAAATAGTGTGAATTTATTCAAAAAACTCAAAAAACATTTTAGCGAATCGCCCGGGCCTTTCAAAGCTCTGATTTTTATGGCTCTAGCATCGGTGCTTTTTGTAGCTATGCATACTTTGGTTAGAGATTTATCTAAAAATTTACATCCGTTCCAAATAGCGTTTTTTAGAGCATCGCTTGGACTAATTGTGCTGTCGCCGATTATTTTTAAGAACCGATTTGCCATCTTGAAAACCGGGAAGATTAAGTTACATGCGTTGCGAGGCCTTTTGAATGCTGCTGCAATGCTCTGTTTTTTTTACGGTTTGAGCATTACCCCATTGGCGCAAGTAACGGCCTTAAGTTTCGCAGTTCCATTGTTCGCAACGGTACTGGCTGTATTGATACTGGGGGAAGTGATTAAAATACGCAGAATAACCGCGTTGATTATAGGTTTTTTTGGTACGTTGATTATCATACGGCCCGGTATAATCGAATTTGGTATCGGACCGGTTTTGATATTACTGCAAGCTTTTGTTTGGTCCCTGGCTTTAATGGTTATAAAAGTTTTGACNCGTACTGACTCAAGTCTCACGATTGCTATTTATGCGTCGATTTTTTTATCTCCGATTGTTTTAATAGCGGCGATACCAGTTTGGCAAACTCCTACAATTAATCAATTTATTCTGATGCTCATAATAGCAACCTTTGGAACCATAGCNCAAACCTTTATGAATGAGTCCTTGAAATTAGGAGAGACATCAATCGTTATGCCTGTAGAATTCACACGGATGGTCTGGGCTGCGTTATTCGGATACTGCTTTTTTGGCGAAGTTCCGGATATTTTTACCTGGATTGGTGCGGTTTTAATCTTTGGAAGCACAGCATATATCGCACTCCGCGAAAGTAATTTGAAGAAGAAACTTGAAAGTAATCCTTCTAGTTAATCAATCAGAAGCTTATAAAGATGCGAGAAAAAATTATAAGCGAAAGAATATACTAAAGTTGTTGTGGACGAACTAATGAATGATGTAATTCCCATAAAAAGAGCACTTCTTTCAGTATCAAACAAAACAGNCTTAATACCCTTGGCTACTAAACTCTATGGATATGGTGTTGAATTGATTTCCACTGGGGGCACAGCTGATACCCTTAAATCGGCTGAAATACCCTGTACTGACGTTGCGCAGGTCACAGAGTTCCCTGAAATAATGGGGGGAAGGGTTAAGACACTCCATCCAAAAGTTCATGGTGGACTTTTAGGAAAAAAAGATGATGCGGATCACATAGCTGCCATGAANGACCATGANATACTGCCAATAGATCTATTGGTGTGTAACCTATACCCCTTTGAAGCTACAGTNCGGTCTGGTTCTGATTTTGACACTTGTGTTGAAAATATCGATATTGGAGGTCCAGCAATGATACGAGCTGCAGCAAAGAATCATGGCTCTGTAGCGGTGATAATTGATCCGACGGACTATGATGGTTTGATGTCACAAATTGAACAATTCGAAGGTTCAACATCGCTCNAGTTCAGAAAAAAAATGGCGGCAGAAGCGTTCTCTCGCACAGCTGCCTACGATAGTGAGATAGCTAGTTGGCTCTGCAGNGAAGTNAATATAAAGGAGCCAAANTTCCTGACACTGGCAGGTTCAAATCCAAAAGCGTTGCGCTACGGTGANAATCCCCATCAGTCGGCGACGTTCTACAAGAGCTCAAGCAATCGAAGTGGGGTNGGCACNGCNGAACAACTTCAGGGGAAGGAACTCAGTTATAACAATCTCAATGATACAGATGCTGCCTTCGAATTGGTNGCTGAATTTGATGAGCCTGCAGTTGCCATCATAAAACATGCCAATCCCTGTGGTGTAGCGGTTGGAACTAGTTTNATNGAAGCTTACAAAAAGGCATTATACTGCGATGAAACAAGTGCATTCGGCGGAATTGTTGCTGTGAATGGAAGTTTGACCGGTGAATTGGCGACTGAGATAGCTAAAGTTTTTACGGAGGTAATTATAGCGCCTAATGTTGCTGAAGAAGCAAAAAAAGTGTTAGGGGAAAAGAAAAATCTAAGAGTCCTTGAAACAGGAGGTCTTCCGAATCCAAAAGTAGTGGAAAATTCCATCAAGAGGATAGCCGGTGGCTTTTTAATCCAAGATGGGGATTTTGGGGAGGTTAAGGAGGAAAATTTGCGAGTGGTTACAGAAAGGCATCCAAGCGATCGAGAATTTAACGATCTTCTTATAGCGTACCGTATTGCAAAGCATGTTAAGTCCAATGCCATTGTTTATGTAAAAGATGGGGCTTCTGTGGGAATTGGCGCTGGACAAATGAGCAGAGTAGATTCTTCCCGTATAGCGGCGAGTAAGGCGAAGGATGCCTCGATGGCTCTAGGTCTCGAAAAGTTAAGCTCAATTGGATCTGTAGTTGCATCAGATGCATTTTTCCCATTTGCGGATGGTTTGTTGAGTGCGGTAGAAGCAGGTGCAACGGCGGTTATTCAACCTGGTGGATCGGTAAGAGATCAGGAAGTTATAGATGCCGCTAATGAAAGAAAAGTCGCAATGGTAATGACGGGTATAAGAAATTTTCGTCATTAATTAACTTCTCTTTAGTGACGGCAGGGATTGGCATCATTGTCAGAAAACCTATTTTGTCTTTTAAGAATTGATTGACGTCTTATTTGGCTGTATGCAAGCGTTTCATGTAACTGAACATTTATAGGCCTAAAGAGGCCGGGAAAACGTGAAAGAGTTATGAATGGCAGTATAAAAAAAACTGATGTGATTATAATAGGTGCAGGGCCGGTAGGTTTATTCGCCGTTTTTGAACTCGGTCTCCTTGATATGAAATGCCATTTGATAGATATTCTTGATGTTCCCGGTGGCCAATGTGCGGAACTTTACCCAGAGAAACCTATTTACGATATTCCTGCGATTCCAGTCTGCACGGGACAAGAACTGACCGATAAATTAATGGAGCAGATACAACCATTCAAGCCGACTTTTCATCTAGGTCAGATGGCGGAGTCGATAATAAAGAACGATGACGGGAACTGGGTCGTTGCAACCGATAACAGTGTTTTGCTTGAAGCACCGGTGATTGTTATCGCCGCAGGAGGCGGAAGTTTTGTGCCAAAGAAGCCGCCACTCAAAAACATAGAGAATTACGAAGGAACTTCTGTTTTCTACGCTGTAAAGAAGATGGAGGTATTCCGAGATAAAAATATAGTAATTGCTGGGGGAGGGGATTCCGCTTTAGACTGGACTTTAAGTTTGGAGCCGATCGCTAAAAATTTGACATTGGTGCANAGAAGGGATGATTTTAGGGCGGCACCCGATACGATTAATAAGATGCGCGATTTAGTGTCTGAAAAGAAAATGNCCCTAGAAATCGCACAGCTGAAAGAGATCAAAGGGTCAGAGGGTCATATCACTTCACTGGGGCTAAAAGGCGAGCAAGGTGAATATGACATAGAGTGTGATATGCTTTTGGCTTTTTATGGCCTTACAATGAAGCTGGGNCCNGTAGCCAACTTTGGTATAAATCTTGATCGGAACTTAATTCCAGTNGATACAGAAAAATTTGAGACTGATNTTGNCGGNATCTTTGCAATAGGGGATATAAATAATTATCCCGGGAAATTAAAACTGATACTTTCGGGTTTTCACGAAGCGGCGCTAATGGCGCAACAAGCCTTCAAATACGTCTACCCGGAGCGCAAATTAAGNTTTCAATANACAACGTCGAGTTCTGATTTGCAGGAGAAACTGGGGGTACAATGAAATTATATGTGACCGATCATGACGGTAATGAACATCAAATCGAGGGGGTGGACGGCTGGCAGCTCATGGANGCTATTCGCGACGAAGGAATGCAGATCAAAGCGGAATGCGGGGGCGCTTGCGCTTGTGCGACATGTCATGTTTATGTNGATGACGAGTGGAAAGACAAGATTCCNGAAAAAAGCGAGGAAGAGACGGATATGCTAGACCTCGCATTTGATGTCGAGGAAAATTCCCGATTATCTTGTCAGATCACAATCACTCCGGATTTAGATGGGCTAAAGGTCACCTTAGCGCCTGACTAGCGAGAAATTAGATTTCGAAGTATTAAATTTACGATTTTTCTTGGTGNAAAAGCGAATCTGCAATTTTTTTTTAGCTTGTGTCCTTGACACTTAGATTAGCAGACACTACATGCTGGCAGTCGGGGCGCGAGAGTGCCAAGGACAAAAGTAAATAATTTGGATTTTTGTAAACTTAGTTATTAGATGGAGATAATGGAATGGGATTTAGGCCATTGCATGACCGCGTCGTCGTAAAACGGTTAGACAGCGAGTCNAAGACAGCGGGTGGAATTATAATACCCGACACTGCGAAAGAAAAACCTATGGAAGGGAAAGTTATCGCAGTTGGCCCTGGTGCGAGAGACGATAACGGGAGAATTACGTCGNTAGATGTTAAAAAGGGGGACAAAGTACTCTTTGGAAAATGGTCGGGTACCGAAGTTAAGATTGACGGGGACGACCTACTTATAATGAAAGAATCCGACATCATGGGTGTTATCGGCTAGTGACNGTTTGATAAACACTTTAATTAAAAATTCACTTTTAAAGGAGAAGCAGACTAATGGCTGCAAAAGAAGTTAAATTTGGCGCCGACGCGCGCCAAAAGATGCTTGACGGCGTTGATGTCTTAGCAAACGCTGTTAAAGCAACCCTGGGACCAAAGGGCCGTAATGTTGTCCTTGACAAATCATTCGGCGCTCCAAGAATTACAAAAGACGGCGTCACCGTAGCAAAAGAGATCGAGCTAAACGANAAGTTTGAGAANATGGGTGCTCAAATGGTCAGGGAAGTGGCTTCGAAAGCAAACGACAACGCCGGTGATGGAACNACTACAGCTACTGTTCTTGCTCAGTCGATAGTCAAGGAGGGTGCTAAGGCCGTGGCAGCAGGGATGAACCCTATGGANCTAAAACGCGGAATTGATATGGCTGTTAATTCAGTAGTTNCTGCTCTGGAAAAAAAGTCGAAAAAAATCAAGACNTCNGCTGAAGTTTCGCAGGTTGGNACCATTTCNGCAAATGGCGAAGATGAAATTGGTCAAATGATTGCAAAAGCAATGGAGCGTGTAGGTAATGAGGGGGTTATCACCGTAGAAGAAGCTAAATCTTTAGATACAGAGTTAGATGTGGTAGAGGGCATGCAGTTTGACCGTGGCTATTTATCTCCATATTTTGTTACTAACTCGGAAAAAATGATTAGCGATCTAGAAACACCGTATATTTTGCTCCACGAGAAGAAGTTGACGACGTTGCAGTCGATGCTGCCGGTACTTGAGGCTGTAGTTCAGAGTGGAAAGCCATTACTTATCATAGCAGAGGACATAGAAGGTGAGGCACTAGCGACCCTCGTTGTAAACAAACTCAGAGGCGGATTAAAAGTTGCTGCTGTTAAAGCGCCTGGGTTTGGTGATCGAAGAAAAGCCATGCTGGAGGATATAGCAATTCTTACTGGCGGAACGGTAATTTCTGAAGACCTCGGTATCGACTTGGAGACTGTTACCTTAGATATGCTTGGAACTGCCAAAAGAGTTAACATTACCAAGGAAGAGACAACCATCGTTGATGGCGCTGGAAAGAGAAAGGACATAGAAGGTCGCTGCAACCAAATTAGGGCTCAAGTTGAAGAGACCACTTCAGACTATGATAGAGAGAAGTTACAAGAGCGCCTCGCCAAACTAGCGGGCGGTGTTGCAGTTATCAGGGTGGGTGGTTCAACGGAAGTCGAAGTTAAGGAAAGAAAAGACCGGGTGGACGACGCAATGCACGCTACTCGCGCTGCTGTGGAAGAGGGAATAATTCCAGGNGGCGGTGCCGCGTTAATCTACGCAGGCCAGGGGTTATCCAAGCTTCAAGCTGTAAACGATGACCAGGCAGTAGGAATTAANATTGTCAAAAAAGCTATCCAATCNCCNGCAAGGCAAATAGCCGAGAATGCGGGTGAAGACGGCTCTGTTATCGTCGGGAAGTTGCTTGAGTCTCGTGATACAAACTGGGGCTATGATGCGCAAGAAGGCAANTTTAGAGATCTAGTCAAAGCTGGTATCATTGATCCTACAAAGGTTGTGCGAACAGCGCTTCAAAATGCAGCCTCTGTTGCCGGTTTGCTCGTTACTACGGAGGCCATGGTAGCTGAGAAGCCAGAGCCNAAGCCTGCGATGCCTGCTGGTGCACCTGGTGGCGGTATGGGTGGTATGGATTTCTAAATACCGGGCATACTAGAAAAAANNAAACAAGCCTCTTAAATAATTTAAGGGGCTTGTTTTTTTCTATCTAAAACAGCTAACAAAAGAGCGCTATGNTCTAGATGGCCCATGTTTTTTTCAATCATGTAGTCCCATAGGGTCAAATTAGTCTCTAGGCCGGGAAGACTGCAGTTCGAAGCATGAGCAAGCTCGATAGCTTCTTTAATATCTTTACGTTGGATGCTGCATTTTGCTCGCCCCTCAAAATCTTCTTTGATCATCCTTTCACCATGCAGTTCCAAGATCCTGCTATGGGCGAACCCACCAAACAATGCTTCACGAATTTTTGCGGGTTCAACTCCGTTCGCACGGGCTAATGTAAATGCCTCGGCTACGGCTCCTATTGTAAGGCCAACAATCATCTGGTTAGCGGACTTGGCTATTTGCCCGGCACCAGTTTTACCAACATGTGTTATTCTTTCGCCAAGCACCTTTAACCAAGGAAGAGATCTCTCAAATCCTTTCATACTGCCGCCAACCATGATAGTGAGGCTGCCAGATTCTGCTGCTGTAGTACCTCCTGACACCGGAGCGTCAACCCATTCAGACCCGATCACCTTAAATTTTCTAGCAAAATCACGAGTTTTTAAAACAGAGGTTGTACCCATATCGATCACCAAAGAGCCGGGTTTGAGTGTATTTGCGATCCCTTGTGCAGTAGCTCCTGACCCGAAAAGGATACTCTCTACAGCCTTAGCATCNGTGAGCATTAGAATTGTTGCNTCAGCTCCGTNAGGCACNTCACAAGGTGTTTTGCAAACTTCGATGTTATCTAATTTTGCTGATAATTCGGAAGATTTTGATTTATCTCTATTCCAAACTCTTAGTTTTGCTCCTGCTTGATTCAGNTGATTAGCCATTGGAGTTCCCATTAAACCNAGACCAATCAAACCAAGAGTGCGCCCTGCNATTTTTTTATTGTAATTCTGTTTCATCCTCATCCTTATATCTTGCATATCTCGCTGCAGAACCTCTTTCTATAGCAGCTGCTGTGAGCCTATCCACGGACAGCTCATGTCTGAGTATTTCAAGGAATCTAAGTTCCTCCTGTGTTGCCACGCCGTTAACGGCCACGACATCACAGGCAAGAGCATATGCNGTGGGGCATAACTTTGCTGGAAGTGATTGGCGGATGATCTCTATCGCNGCATCTAATCCATCCTCCTCAGTTAGAAGATCTGTNCAAGCTGCTGCCGTTTCAAAAAACTTAGCTTCATCAAATCCAATAAATACNGGNAATCCTAAAGTCATCGATTTNATGGTTTTCAGTTCGTCGTCCTCTACGCGCCCATCTGCGGCAGCTGCCAGCACAACCGAGTATACTAAGGCCGCATTATAACTGATCATTTACGGATCTTTTTAAAAGNTGCCTAACGCTAATTTTAAGTATCAATTGTCATTTCCCGCTATAGGTTACAATTTATTTGAATTGATCTACTATACTGATAACCTATTCTAAAAAATTGCACTACCAATCTTTTACTTATCCGAGAGAATGCTATGAGTACGTTACCAGATAATCCTTTAGAAAATGGTGGTATCGCTGTTTTTGCAGAAAANCTGCGAGCTGGTCGAACCACTGCCAAGACAGCAGTAAAAGCATATATGGACCGAATACAGGCATTAGAACCAAAACTTAATGCCTACCAATATGTCGCCTATGAGCAGGCGGAAGAAGCTGCGGATGCAATAGATAAATTATTGGCTTCAGGGATTGATTTAGGTCCTCTGATGGGAGTTCCTGTTGCTATAAAGGATATCTATGCAGTAGATAATATGCCNACAACAAACGGTTCGCTTTATGATGCATCGGAGATAACCGGCTCAGAGGGGCGTTATGTCACAGCATTAAAACAAGCCGGGTGTATAATTTTGGGAAAAACAAAAACCGTTGAATTTGCGCTTGGGGCCACCGGTGTAAATGAAGCGCGAGGTACACCCTGGAACCCATGGGATCTATCGACTCATCGCATTCCAGGCGGATCNTCCAGTGGCTCGGGCGTTGCCACAGCCGCNGGTATGTGCGGATTTGCCATGGGTTCTGACACAGGTGGTTCGGTTAGAATACCAGCTTGTCTGAATGGAATATTTGGACACAAAACNTCTGTAGGTCTTTTACCTACNGATGGTGTTTTCCCGCTTTCGCCAACGCTTGATACNCTCGGCCCATTGACCAAGAATGCAGCAGATGCTGCTATACTTCACGCAATAATGACTGGTTGCGATATCCCTTCTGCAGCGCCATTAAAAGGGATGCGATTAGGAAAACCAACGTCATTCTTTTTTGAAGAGATAGATGCAGACGTTCTCTCTTGCGTCGATGCGGCGTTAGCTTCACTAGTGGAAGCCGGAGTAGAAATAGTAGATGTAGATATACCAGACCCAAATGAACGGGACTGGATTTTTCCAGCTATTGCACCTCCAGAATTTCTGGCCGCTATCGGAGAGAAAGAATTCCGCAAAGCCTTACCGAAGATGGACCCTGTCACCGGGGTAAGAGCGGAAAAAGGTCTTTCAATCACTGGCGTGGAACATGCTGCAGCAGTAATACGTCATCATCAGTTAGCAGCTCTAGCTGAGGATGCNTTTGACGGNCTTGATGGCTGGGTCGCCCCAACATGTCCCTTCTTGCCAATACCGGTTGATGATCTGACAGATCCAAAAATAGCNCAAAAGTCGGTGCAGGCTTCAAGAAATACTCANCCGGGNAACATATTTCGGCTTTGTGCTATTACGACGCCAGTTCACCAATTTGGNTCACCATTACCGGTAGGCTTGCAGGTAATGTGTCCATTAGGAAAGGATACAGAGGCGTTATCTATAGGGTTGGCACTAGAAGCACACTTTCGACCATCAGCCGGACTTGATCTTTCTGCTGGCTGAAAAAAGTTTCATGTAAGCAGCTGAAATTAAACTATATAGTTCTCGTGAAAATATAAATTCAGATTTTATTAGATGATATGAAACTTTTTGAAGACGAACAGAAAAAGACATGCAAGATATAAACGCAACCTTTGATTACATCATTGTCGGTGCGGGGTCGGCTGGGTGCACACTAGCCAATCGATTGACCGAAGATACCGCAAGGACAGTACTTTTGCTAGAAGCAGGCGGCAAGGATACAAATCCTTGGATACACNTTCCTGTCGGTTATGTGAAAACATTGGATNTACCGGGATTAAATTGGAGGTTCGAGACTGATCCAGAACCTAATGCCAATAATAGACAAATACCGATCCCAAGGGGACGTGTTTTGGGTGGATCAAGTTCGATCAATGGGATGGTATATGTTCGCGGTCAGCCATTAGATTATGATACTTGGTCCCAGTTAGGTAATCGTGGGTGGTCCTATGAATCAGTTCTTTCTTATTTCAAAAAGTCGGAAAAGTATGAGAGTTCTGACGCTTCTTGGAGAGGGCATAAAGGTGAACTAATCACTTCCGAAGGAAAAGAAAAAGCAAAACTTTTAGATGTAGTTATGGATGCTGCGGAACAAAGCGGATATCCCAAAAATTCTGACTATAATAGTGGTGACCAGGAGGGATTCGGCTATTTTCAAGTAACGCAGAAGAATGGAAAGCGTTGGTCCACGTCGAAGGCGTTTCTTGAACCAGCTTTAAAAAGGCGGAATCTCAGTTTAGAAATAAATGCTCACACTCTGAGGATACTGACGGACAGGACTAAAGCAACGGGCGTAAAATTTGAACAAAATGGTGAGGTGAAAACAGTAACTGCGGAGAAAGGCGTCGTGGTGTGCGCCGGGGCAATACAGTCTCCGCAGCTTCTTGAATTATCTGGTATCGGAAATCCAGATATACTGAGTCGTCATGGAATAGAGTTAGTCCATCCTCTCCCTGGTGTTGGGGAGAACTATCAAGACCATTATATGGTGCGCCAAACTTGGGGAATAAAACAGAAAATAACGCTAAATGAGCAAACACGGGGTTTGTCCTTGGTAAGGGAGGCTTTGCGTTATGCCATCACAGGACGCGGAATAATGACTTATCCGGCTGGAATACTTGCTGGTTTTGTTCGCACTCGTCCTGAGCTTGCAACGCCCGATGTTCAATACCACATAGTCCATGCAAGTTTTAAGGATGTTAAAAAGAGAACTCTGGATAAACAGCCTGGTATGACAATCGCTCCTTGCCAAATGAGGCCCGAATCAAGGGGGTCAATTCACATTAAATCAGCAAGGCCAGAAGACCCGCCAGCTATAAAGGGAAACTTTCTTGCGGAAGAGAATGACCAAAGAACATTAGTGGAGGGTATGAAGATTGCGAAGCGGATTGCCTCCGCGCCAGCTCTTCAAGATTATGTGGTCGGAGAATTAGAACCTAACGGAGAGGTTCGCAGTGATGATGAGTTGCTCGATTTTGCCAGAGCACGCGGCAATACCGTTTATCATCCTGTGGGAACCTGTAAAATGGGAAGCGACCCAAAAGCGGTCGTGGACGAGAGGCTTCGNGTCATCGGCATGCAATCGCTGTGGGTNGTAGATGCGTCAATTATGCCAACGCTGACTTCAGGAAATACCAACGCGCCAACGATAATGATAGCGGAAAAGGCAGCGGATATGATTAAAGAGGATGAAAAAGCNTTTAGTTAAGAGATATTTTGAATATGTCCAAATTTTTTGATTGAGTTACAAGGAACGAAGAGTGCTTGAGAAATTTGACTCCCTTATAGGAANACTAATACAGGCCCGTCAGAGGGGGNTGCTGGTAAATGGCCAAGAAAACGAGGGAATTGAAAGTTTAGATACTGCCTATCANATTCAAGAAAAGGTATTAGAGGGGCTTGGTAGCGAGTCCATATTTTGGAAAGTTGGTTCTACATCTATTGAAGCACAGAGAAAATTGGGTACAGATGAGCCTGGGTCGTGTCGAGTGCCAGAGAAATACTGTTTTTTTNACGGTGATAAAATACCAATATTTGACGCACACGATGTTTGGGTTGAGGGAGAATTTGGGATTCGATTAGGTNGCGATCTACCAAGCCGAGCTCAGCCATATGGTNGCGGTGAAATCATTTCATCTATANATGGGGTGGCNGCNTCGTTNGANCTTGTAGGGTCTCGTTTTGCTGCGGGTATCGCAAATAGNGGCAGATACAATGTAACTGCCGATGGTGGAGCGAACATAGCTTTATGTGTCGGAGAGATAGCCACGCATGTCAGTGCCAGCTCCATAAAGGNTAACTCGGCCGACCTATATGTTAATGGTATAAAAGTTGCTTCAGGTTCTGGTAAAAAAGCTTTGGGCGATCCCGTCAACGTGATGGTATGGCTAGCAAACCAGCAAAGAAAAAAGGGAGGGCTGAGAAGTGGTTCTGTTGTCTCGACTGGAACATGTACGGGCCTCCATAAAGTGAAATCCGGCGATAGTATAAGGCTTGTCTGTGGGGCAATAGGCGATGTAACCGCGATGCTAGAGAGTGCGCCTATAAAAAGTTAATAATTAAGAATGTTTTTACATGNAATATCNCAACGTCAATATTTACAGCTTTTGAACTATTTCCATTAGAAATAAGTTTGGGTGGGCATTTGAACAATTCTTCATAGATTGCAATTATAATGTTGGATGATATTGACAGAAAAATTTTGATGCTTCTCCAAAATGACGCGATGTTAAGTCAATCTCGGATCGCTCGGACTACTGGGCTCCCAACGTCTACAGTTAATGATCGTATTAGCCGCATGCGTAAGAATGGAACTATTAAGAATTTAGTCGCTAATATTGATCCATCAAAAGCTGGTTTGACCGTGCTTGCTTTCATTTCAGTTTTAATCGATTGGAATAAATCAAACGAAACTTTTAGTGCCGCCGTAAAAAAGATGCCGGAAGTATTAGAGTGCCATAATGTAACCGGTGATTGGTCTTATCTATTAAAAGTTAGGGCGATCAATACTTCCGAGTTAGAAGACCTGATATCAAATAAAATTAAAAGTTTCCCTGGGGTGACCCGGAGCGAAACAATATTTGTTCTACAAACAAATAAAGAGACATCTGCATTGCCGCTTTCCAAGTGAAAAATTGGCCAACTTTATTAGATGACTGGTAATGTGAAAAAAATATTATGTCGTATATAATTAGAGTTTAGTAGCCGACCCCTGTTACCAACGATTGACGGGGTAAGGATAATCCTTTCAAGGAAGACGGTCTTACAATGTTATTTAAAGAGAAAAAAGGTTGGGAAATTACTGAGCAAAGTGTCACGGACGAATTGTTTTTTAAAAGGCGGCGCGATTTGATTAAACGGATTGGCGCCGGAACGGGGGTTTTGGCAGCTGCAACGATTGTTCCTGGAGCCGCAGCTTCGCAAAAGTCAGAGGGAAAATATAAAGCGCCACGGAATGAAACGTACAAATTTAGCAGACCTTTGACCGACGAATTTGATGCTACAACCTATAACAATTTCTACGAATTCGGATCTCATAAAAGTATCTACAAAGCTGCTCAAGCTCTTAAAATAAGTCCTTGGGCAATAACCATAGATGGATTGGTAGATAATCCTAAAACGATCGATTGGGATGATTTACTGAAACAACTGCCAATAGAAGAACGGGTTTATCGGCACCGGTGTGTGGAGGCATGGTCTATGATTGTGCCTTGGATTGGTTTTCCTTTATCCAGTTTGATTTCATTAGTTAAACCATTATCAAGTGCTAAGTACATTACTTTAGAAACAATCATGGATAGGGAAGCAATGCCTGGGTTGAGGCAACATTGGTATCCATGGCCGTATACTGAAGGACTAACTCTGCAAGAAGCCGCTAACGAGTTGGCTTTTATGGCGACGGGTGTCTACGGTAAAAAACTCCCCAAACAAATGGGTGCCCCAGTTAGGTTAGTGGTCCCGTGGAAGTATGGTTTTAAGTCAATCAAGTCAGTTGTGCGCATAACATTTACCGATAAACGGCCAGTCTCATTTTGGGAAAAACTTCAGCCAAAAGAATATGGTTTCTGGGCCAATGTAAATCCAGAAGTATCTCATCCAAGATGGAGCCAAGCCAGGGAACGTACTCTGTCGGGTCAAACAATCCCCACGCAACTCTTTAACGGATATACAGAGTTTGTAGCTCACCTGTACAAGAACAAGAA
>NZVJ01000018.1 GCA_002701455.1 Rhodospirillaceae bacterium | reverse complement strand
TGCTAAACAAATGTCAGTGGACTCTGATGGGAGAGTCATTTTGCCGCCTGAATTCATTTCGCATGCTGGTATAGCTGAAGTAGCCTCATTTGTAGGGCTAGGGAAAAGTTTTCAAATTTGGTCCCCTGAAACCTTTGCGAAACACCGCGAAAAAAATAGACTTCGTGCGCGTCAACAAGGTGCAACATTGCGTATTGTTCCTTCATCCTCAGAGAGGACTTGACGATGAGGGCTCCTGGCAATCCTATAAAAGGATACAGCCATATGCCCGTGTTGTGCGATGAAGCTATTTTTTATTTAAATATAAAAAAGGGTGGCCGATATGTGGATGGCACATTTGGGATGGGAGGGTATGCCAGTCGTATTCTAGAGGCCGCAAATTGTGAACTTTTTGCGATCGACCGAGATCCAGCAGTATTTCCCACTGCTCTAAGCTTATCCCAGAAGTATGGGAAAAAATTTGTTCCGTTGCAAGGTTGCTTTGGAAATATGGATAAACTGCTTTTTAAGCATGGAATTCAAAAGGTAGATTCCATAGTTTTGGATCTAGGAGTTTCTTCAATTCAGTTAGATGATCCATCGAGAGGGTTTTCCTTCCGTTATGACGGACCCCTAGATATGAGGATGGGGCAATGCGGATTAACTGCCGGTGAGGTTGTAAACTCCATGGCTGAGCAAGACTTAGCCGATATTATTTATAGTCTTGGTGAAGAGAGACACTCCCGCCGTGTTTCCAGAGCAATCGTCGAGGCTCGTGGAAATCATCCTATTTCCTCGACTGCCTCTTTAGCCAATATTATACGACAGGTGGTTCCGCACAAAAAACACAGTAAGGGCATTGATCCAGCCACTAGAACGTTTCAGGCATTAAGAATTTATGTAAATGATGAGTTGGGAGAACTTGATAGAGGTCTCGCCGCGGCAGAAAAACTTCTTAAGCCTGGAGGACGTCTTGCCATAGTCGCATTTCATTCTTTGGAAGACCGACGGGTGAAGAATTTTTTTAATGAGAGGCAGGGAAAAAAAACAGGACGCTCTAGGTATCTTCCCCCTGAAGCAGATAATTCCAAAATGCCAAGTTTTTCAGTAATTACAAAAAGACCAATTCGACCGAGCGAAGCCGAGGAGGAAAAAAATCCGCGAGCTCGCTCCGCACGTCTAAGAGTGGCGGAACGAACTTCCGCGGCTCCTTGGTCAGGACTTATTTAAATGTTGCGGCGATCGATAGTCTTTCTCGTTTTTGCAATTTCATTGGCTGGAATAGGTATGTTTTCTCTCAAGCATGAGGTTCAGTCTAGAAAAGATAAATTGGACACACTTCATCAAGATATAGTCAAAAGCCAGGAGGCGATCCGAGTTTTGCGCGCTGAATGGAGTTTTATTAATCAGCCGGCCCATATCGAGAGATTGGCGCGAAAACATCTTGGTTTTGGTCCCATGGAAGCACACCAAATAATGGAGCTTGAAAAGTTTCTTGTTGGGGAGCCCCCGACCCTTGAAGGAAGAATTAGTGACACAGGAGGCAGGTAAATTGTCTAACCAATCTTCTATGAAGCTCGATGGAGTCGTTAATCATTTTATCGAGGTTGCTAGAAATAGATTGCTGCTTATCTGCGCGGCCTTTTCTTTTGCTTTCGTTTTGGCTGGGATAAGGTTGTTGGATGTCTCGATTATTGGTGGTTTGGATGAGCCTTCTGTAATTTCTGAGTCAGCCAGGGCAAATCTTAAAACTGGCCGGGCTGATATTGTCGATAGACATGGAATTTTATTGGCTACTAGCCTGTCTGTTCCCTCGCTTTATGCGGATCCCAGTGAAGTGCTAAATGCGAAGGCAGCCGTTGATTCCCTCAAAACTGTTCTGTTTGATCTTAATGAAGGAAAAACCTTAACGAAGTTAGAGCAAAAAAAGAGATTTGTTTGGTTGAAAAGGGGGCTAACTCCAGAGCAGCAGTTAAAAATAAATGCCCTTGGAATTCCTGGGTTTCATTTTCAACAGGAAGATAGGCGCTTTTATCCCCAAGGAAGACTAGGCAGTCACATAATTGGTTTTTCTGGTACTGATGCGGTCGGACTAAGTGGGGTAGAAAAGCAATTTGATGGTATTTTGCGAGATGGTTCAGAGCCGCTTACCTTGTCGCTTGATGTTCGTATCCAGCATATTTTACGCGAAGAAGTATCGAGACAGATCGAGTCGTTTAAGGCTATAGGTGGTGCGGGCGTTCTCCTAAACGCTAATTCAGGCGAAGTACTTGGAATGGTTTCTCTACCTGACTTTGATCCTGCATTTATAAAAGGTGCAGCCTCTGACGCCAAGTTTAATAGGACGACGCTTGGCGTTTATGAGATGGGGTCGACATTCAAAATTTTCAATACAGCTCTAGCTTTAGACTCGGGTTCGGCAACCCTGAAGAGTGGATATGATGCGACCAAACCAATACGAATAGCAAGGCATACTATAAATGACTACCATCCAAAAAAACGATGGTTATCAGTGCCTGAAATCTTCATGTATTCGTCAAACATAGGCTCAGCAAGAATGGCCGATGAATTCGGGGCGTTAGCACAAAAAGCGTTTATGAAAAAACTTGGGTTTTTCGATAAGCTTGCGATCGAGTTGCCAGAACGTGCAAGCCCAATTTTTCCATCATTATGGCGTAGGGTTCATACGATGACAATATCGTATGGGCACGGCATCGCTGTTAGCCCGCTGCATCTTACCAGTGGGGTCGCAACGATTGTAAATGGGGGTATACGTTGGCCTGTAACAATTTTAAAAAGAAGTGGTGTGCACCGAGCAGTAGGAAAGCAAATAATATCAGCTAAAACTTCTCTGGATATGAGACGAATTTTAAGGCTTGTTGTAGAGAATGGAACCGGAAAAAAAGCGTCAGCTAACGGTTATTTAGTTGGAGGTAAAACAGGGACGGCCGAAAAACAGGCAGCCCAGGGGGGATATGCAAAAAAACTGCGGCTCTCATCCTTTGTGGGAGCATTTCCTATTCACGATCCGAAATACGTAGTTTTAGTAATGGTTGATGANCCTAAGGGGAATAAGAGCTCGTTTGGGTTTGCCACAGGGGGCTGGGTGGCGGCNCCGGCGGTTAAGCGTATCGTTTCTAGATCTGCTCCTCTTCTTGGTATTCATCCAAAAGACGAAATGTCGCCAAAAATAAGACAAATTTTAGAAATAGATATNAATCCTAGGGAGGGTAAAAATCGCCTTGCATCTTTCTGANNTNATGAANGTAAGCGCTACTANAAGTANTGCCATGTCAACATTGCCNAACGTTTATGGGGGCAGAGACCCCAATGTTGTTGGTATTGCTAGCGATAGCCGTGAAGTTAGGCCAGGTTATATATTTGCTGCTCTACCGGGAATAGATGTTGANGGAATAAACTTTGTGGAGGAAGCAGTATCTCGTGGTGCTGTTGCTATTATTACTCAAAATTCATCAAAATGCCGGAAAATAAGTCCCAAGACAACAATCATTGAAACAAGNAATCCTCGCCTCGAATTGGCAAAATTGGCGGCCTGTTTTTTTCATGATCAGCCTGACTATATTGCTGCAGTGACTGGTACCAATGGTAAAACCTCAGTAGTNGATTTTGTNAGGCAAATGTGGATTGCATTAGGTTATAACGCCGCCAGTTTAGGGACATTAGGCCTGAAAGACAGAAATGCTCTAGAACTTTCTGGTTTGACCACGCCGGATACAGTGAAGCTTCATAAAACTTTGAAAAGTTTGTGCGATAGTCAAGTTGATTACCTGGCTCTTGAGGCATCTAGCCATGGTTTAGATCAATTTCGCATCGATGGAGTAAAAATCAGTGTAGCTGCATTTACAAATCTGACACAGGATCACCTTGATTATCATAAAAACATGCAGACTTACTTTAAAGCTAAGGTGCGTCTTTTTTCTGAACTCCTAATTGAAACAGGCACTGCAGTATTGAATTTTGATGCACCTGAATTCGAAATGTTAGAGCAAATCTGTCATGCCAGGGGTATCAGAGTAATCAGTTTTGGTTCGTCAAATGGAGCTGATATTCAGCTACTAGAAACGAAGCCTTTTCCTTCTCATCAAGAAATAAAAATAAAGATCTTTAATATAGAATATCAGATTGAATTGATGTTATTGGGAAAATTTCAAATATTTAATTCGTTGACTGCGCTTGGAATTGTTTTAGCTACCCAGAAAGAGAACGATGTCGCTTTTTTAGTAAATGAGCTTAAAAATTTAACGGGTGTCGCCGGTCGCCTAGAATGNGTTACTGCTCGTAATTCTCCAGCTCCAATCATTGTTGATTATGCGCATACCCCCGATGCACTTAAAAACGCTCTTCTTTCCCTGCGGGCGCACGTTTCCAACCGAATTATATGTGTCTTTGGTGCTGGCGGNGAAAGNGATAAAAGTAAGCGCCAAATTATGGGCCAGGTTGCTAAAGAGCATGCAGATCTATGTTTGATAACCGATGATAATCCCAGAAGCGAAAACCCCAAAATCATCCGAGATCAAATTTTAGATGGTTGTCCAAAAGGGATTAGTATTGAGGGAAGACGGAATGCAATAGAATTTGGCATTTCTCAACTCAGAGACGGAGATTTGTTGTTAATAGCTGGAAAGGGACACGAAACTACACAAGAAATTAACGGTCAAAAAATTAACTTCAACGACGTCGAAGTTGTGCAAGAAATACTAAAATCTACTGAGGGCTTTCGCCATGAAAAATAGCCTTTGGACAAATGTGGAAGTCGAAAATGCTACTAATGCATTGACTACNGGGGTGCTATGGAACGCTGAGGGTATCTGTATTGACAGTAGGAAAGTTCAACCCAGAGATATCTTCGTAGCTTTTAAGGGCAATAGAGTAGATGGCCATTCTTATGTTTTGGATGCTTTCAAAAAAGGTGCTGTCGCCGCGATTGTGGAACGGGAGATAGAAGGACTAAAGGAAGAAAACCCATTATTAATTGTTGAGAACGTTCAAGAAGCTCTGGCTCAATTAGCGTGTTNCGCAAGGAATAGGTCGGCAGCGGACGTTATAGCAATTACTGGTAGCGTNGGCAAAACGAGTAGTAAGAATTTATTAGCAAAAGCCCTATCGCAATTTGACAGTGTTCATTCGACTATTGGTAATTTGAATAACCATATAGGGGCTCCACTCACTTTAGCNCGTTTAAATGTATCATCTAGGTTTGCAGTGTTTGAACTTGGGATGAATCATTCAGGCGAAATTGAACTCTTGTCAAAATTAATCCGCCCTAAGGTGGCGATGATCACAAATGTTCATGGCGTCCATCTGGAGCAACTTAAAACTGAAAGAGCTGTAGCTGAAGCCAAGGGCGAAATTTTTCAGGGCTTAACAGAAGGCGGGTCAGTAGTCTTGAATCGAGATAATGCATGGACGGAGTTTTTAAAGTCAGATGCAAAAAAAAGAGATATACAAAAGATAATCACATTTGGTGAAGACATAAAGTCAGATCTACAATTGGTTGAGTGGCAGCCCCGAAAAGAGAAGAGTCTCGTAACAATAAAACATGATAGAAAGACTTATAAATATGTCTTGTCAGAAAATGGTAAACATAGAGCCTTAAATTCGGTTGGAGTATTAGCTTGTGTCCATGCCCTTGGATTGGATATCGAGCGCGCAGCTGAATCCTTCAAAGAGATCGCTACGCCTATTGGCAGAGGAGGGCAAAGCAATATACCTCTACCAAACGGTGGAGCATTTTGTCTCATAGATGAAAGCTACAATGCCAGCCCAGTTGCAATGAAAGCTGCTTTTTCGGCGTTGAAGACTATGAAGCCGGATGCTGGAGGGCGCAGACTAATCGTTATTGGCGATATGCTTGAACTTGGGAAGAATGCCTCAAAATTACACACTGAAATGCTCGAAGATTTGCTGGCTGTTAAACCAGATATTGTATTTACCGTTGGCAGACTCATGTGGGAATTGCGCAAGCTACTACCTCATGAAATTTGCGGTGGGCATGGTCAAAAAAGCAGTGATATTGCAAACGAAGTGGCCTGCGAAATAAGGGCCGGTGACTTGGTTCTAGTAAAGGGATCTCTTGGAACTGATATGGCCTCAATTATTAATGCAATACATGCGCTAAACTCGAGAGGCTCAGATGCCTCTAAGCCGCGTAAGGGGGAGTGAATAAATGTTATACCATTTTTTATTCCCCTTGGCTGATGAATACATAATTTTTAATTTATTTAAGTATCTTACATTTCGAACTGGAGGCGCCATTCTAACGGCATTAATAATCAGTTTCATTATAGGACCACGTATGATTCAGTGGCTTCGAGGTCAGCAAGCTAACGGTCAACCAATCCGCGATGATGGACCTGAAACTCACCTTGCTAAACGAGGAACTCCCACCATGGGTGGTTTGATGATTCTTGTTGCTCTGATAGTTTCAACCTTATTATGGGCTGATATTTTTAATCCATATATTTGGCTCGTTCTAGGGGTGACTGGGAGTTTTGGTTGTATCGGCTTCTTTGACGATTTTCTTAAGTTGAGGGCGCGTAGTTCCAATGGGATGTCATCAAAGCTGAAATTAAGCTTTCAAATTTTAATTGGGACGCTGATAGCTTTTTTGATCTCCTCATTTGCGGTACCAGAGGTAAAAGAAGGTTTGAGTATCCCGTTTTTTAAAGATGTCTTCATTCAATTGGGCTGGTTTTTTGTGCCGTTTAGTGTGTTGGTGATTGTTGGTGCATCCAACGCAGTCAATTTAACGGATGGTTTGGACGGTCTTGCGATCGTGCCAGTAATGATAGCAGCAGCCTGTTTTGCATTGATAGCCTATCTTGTAGGAAATGCAGTCTTTAGTGGGTATTTACAGGTTTATCATGTGATTGGGACTGGGGAATTATCGGTTCTCTGTGGTTCTATAATTGGAGCCGGTCTTGGTTTCTTGTGGTTCAACGCACCACCCGCAATGGTATTCATGGGTGATACTGGATCGTTGTCATTGGGAGGTGCGCTCGGGGCGATAAGCGTAATAACAAAGCATGAATTAGTACTAGCCATAATAGGTGGATTATTCGTGTTGGAGACAGCATCGGTAATAGTTCAAGTGCTCTCTTTTAAGTTAACTGGGAAAAGGATTTTTCGGATGGCGCCATTACATCATCATTTTGAAAAGAAGGGCTGGGCTGAGCCAACGGTTGTTATTCGCTTTTGGATAATTGCTGTTGTTTTAGCCCTTATAGGCCTTTCCACATTAAAGTTGAGGTAGACGTTGATTATCGCCAAGTCATTTTTGAATAAAACAGTTGCCGTGCTGGGACTTGCAAGGTCGGGTAGAGCTGCAATCTCATCTCTAACCCTTGGTGGAGCAAAAGTTTTAGCATGGGATGACGATCGGAGGAGACGGGAGGAGATAGCTTGCTTTAGTGTCGAGATAAGTGATCTTTATAATGTCGATTTTANTTACATAGACGCGCTTGTTTTGAGTCCAGGTATTCCGCATTCATTTCCACAGCCCCATCCGGTAGCGGCAAAAGCAAGATCGTCTGGTGTGCCGATCATTGGCGATATAGAAATATTTATAAAAAGTTCGAACAATACACGTATTATAGGTGTCACGGGAACCAACGGCAAATCAACTACTGTCTCACTTATTGGACACGTTCTATCATGCTTAAATATCTCAAATGAAGTAGCNGGAAATATTGGCAGGCCAGTTCTAGAAATATCATCAGACCCAATCCCAGAATTCAGTGTTTTGGAGTTAAGTTCATATCAACTTGAACTAACTCCTTCCTTAGGCTGTAGTTTTGCAGTTCTACTCAATATAACACCTGATCATCTAGATCGGCACGGAGGTATGGACGGATATATTCGTGCAAAGAAACGAATTTTCGACAAATTGGATTGTAGCTCGAAAATTATCATTGGTATTGATGATCATCTCACGAGAAGCATCTACCAGAAACTTCAGCATGAAACGGAAGTNCATATAATACCNATATCTGGTNTTGAANTTCCAAAAAATGGTGTTGGAGTTGAAAAGGNGAGATTAAAAAGTGATCTATCGGGAACGCNAGAATGCATAATAGAATTGAATGGATTAAAAACCCTTTTTGGTTGTCACAATCACCAAAACGCAGCCGCGACGGCTGCAATAGCCCTTTTGTTAGGAGCTGAGCCGTCAAAAATCGAGTTTGGCTTGAAAAGNTTTCAGGGTTTGCCCCACCGTCAAGAATTAGTCAGGGAATTCTTAGGAATTAATTTCATAAATGACTCGAAGGCTACAAATTTTGACGCGGCAGAGCGCGCGCTNNCCTCTTTCAAATCAATTTATTGGATTGCGGGTGGCTTATCTAAGAATGATGGAAATACCAACTCTATTATCGAAAAACTTGAAAATGTGGAACANACTTTTCTCATTGGGAGTTCTACGGATGAATTCTTTGATCTTTTAAACNCGGGTACCACTTGTACAAAATGTGATAATTTGGAAACTGCCGTACAGAAGGCAGCTGCAGTCGCACGAACAGAAAAAAAAGAAAGCCCAGTCGTCTTGTTNTCGCCAGCTGCAGCCTCATTCGATCAATTTGATAATTATGAAGAACGAGGGAACAAATTTCGTTCGATTGTTGAGGCCCTTACATTGAGAAAAGTGTTGAACGAGGTAACCTCACTATGACAACACTAGCTAGAACAGATACCAGTTTAGTTGGGCAATGGTGGTGGACCATCGACAGATGGTTTTTAGGTGCACTACTAATATTATTATTCTTTGGCATTTTGATGGTATTTGGTGCAAGTCCGTCCGTCGCGGCGAAACTCAACCTAAGTAGTTACTATTTTATAAAAAAACATCTGCTCGTTGTGCCTTTGGGAATGATAATGATTTTCTTCATATCACTTTTATCCCCAAAGAATGTGAGACGTATAGCGGCGGTTGGATTACTGATCGGGTTGATACTGCTTGGTTTTACGCTGATATTTGGCGGTGAGATAAAAGGCGCCCGGCGATGGTTGTCTTTAGGTGGGTTTTCATTTCAAGCTTCAGAGTTTATTAAACCGTTTTTCGCAGTTGTAGCTGCATGGATGTTTTCCGAATGGAGATCGAAAACTTATTTTCCTGGACATTGGATATCGTTGTTGATTTTTATAACGATAGTATCTCTCCTACTCGGCCAGCCGGATTTAGGACAAACCATCGTTATAGCTGCAGTTTGGTTAAGCCAATTTTTTCTTGCGGGCCTTCCAATGTTGCTTGTGATGTCGTTTTTTGTCTGTGCAATAGGCGGTCTAGCAGCAGCTTACTTCTTTTTCGATCATGTTAGATCTCGTATTGACAGATTTGTTGATCCAACTACTGGTGATACGTATCAGATTGATCGTTCGTTGGAGGCTTTTTCAAACGGAGGGTTTTTTGGAACAGGACCCGGCGAAGGCGAAATTAAAGATCATCTGCCCGATGCTCATTCAGATTTCATATTTGCTGTGGCAGGTGAGGAGTTCGGAGTCTTTATTGCACTGGCGGTAATCGGTCTATTCGCATTCTTGGTGCTTAGGGGATATTTCCGTATCGTCTCAGAGCCAAGCTTATTCGTATTTTTAGCTGTAGCTGGTTTGTTAACTCAATTTGGGTTTCAAGCACTGATTCATATAAGTTCCTCGCTACAATTGATTCCTGCAAAAGGTATGACACTTCCCTTTATCAGCTATGGAGGTTCATCTTTCTTGGCTTTGTCAATTGGAATGGGAATGGTTCTGGCCTTAACAAGGAAGCGACCTGGTCGGGAGGATCTGATATGACCAGGAAAAAAATCATTCTAGTTGCTGGAGGAACCGGTGGCCATATCTTTCCTGCTATTAGTTTGGCAGAAAAACTGCAGAAAATGAGTCATGAAATTCTTATTATTACTGACTTTAGAGGGAAGAAATTTGAGATAGAAAAGGATGGTTGGTCAGTAAAATATATTAATATAAAAAACCCAAACCAGAATAAGTTATTTGGGAAAATAAAGGCAGGCCTCAGTTTAATTAGAAGTGCTGTTGCATCGTGGAAAATAATTTCAAATTTTGGCGCGGATGTAGTTGTTGGTTTTGGAGGCTATCCATCTCTTCCACCCGTGGTAGTCGCGAATTGGATGCGTGTGCCATCAATCCTACACGAACAAAATGCTGTGCTTGGTAGAGCAAACCGNTGGTTGTCCAGAAGAGCAACGTTTATTGCAAAATCATTCAAAAATACATCCGGTTTAGATGAAGAACGAACACCATCTTGTATGACCGGTAACCCTGTCAGAAACGAAATTATAGAGAGTAGAGATATCTTAGCCCCACGTTTAATAGAAAAGGGTAAAGTTAATTTACTAATAATTGGGGGAAGTCTGGGGGCTAATTTTCTTTCGAATATAGTTCCTGCTGCTGTTGGTTTATTGGATAAGCAACTGCGCGATCGGTTGATCATAAAACAACAATGTCGAAGAGAAGACATTCAGAATGTCAATGCGGCATATAAAAAGGTAGGTGTAGAAGCCGAGTTGAAAACTTTTTTTAGTCATATGTCAGAGTTGTTAAAGAAGACTCACCTTGTAATTTCTCGATCTGGAGCTTCAACAGTAGCTGAATTAGCCGTCGTTGGACGCCCGGCAATCTTCATACCATATCCTTTTGCCATGGATAATCATCAGCAAAAAAATACCACTGATCTGGTTGAGGCTGGTGGAGCCTGGTGTTGTGAAGAAAAAAATATAACTCCAAAAGTTTTGGCAAATGTTATTAGCAAAGTTATCACGGACCCCGATGTTTATAATAAAGCCGTTATGGCTTCGCGAAATTGTGGTGTTCCAGACGCAGTTGAACGTCTTGCTGAATTAGTTTTGAGAATTGCTTCAGAATCTTCAAGAATCCGGCCTGCATCCAAAATTATGTTGGCTAATGTCCTGACGCTTTTTTTATCTTTTGAAATGGGAGGTGGTTAATGCGAAGTCTCCCGATAGATATTGGCATAATTCATTTCATAGGAATTGGCGGTATTGGAATGAGTGGGATAGCCGAGATACTGCATAACTTGGGGTACAAGGTCCAGGGCAGTGATATTTCGGAAAACCAAAATGTAATTAGGCTTCGGAAACTGGGAATAAAGGTCTCAGTGGGTCAAGCTTCCGAAAATCTTGGGTTAGCTGCAATTGCTGTAATTTCAACGGCGATTCAGAAAGATAATGTGGAATTGCAGTTTGCAAGAAAAAAACAAATTCCAGTGGTTCATCGGTCGGAGATGCTAGCCGAGCTAATGAGATTAAAATGGTCGATTGCTTGCGCAGGAACTCATGGTAAGACGACCACCACATCGCTAGTTGCTTCGATGTTAGACGCTGCAGGTCTCGACCCAACGGTAATTAATGGAGGAATACTCAATTCTTATGGAACAAATGCGCGGCTCGGAGATGGCGAATGGATGGTTGTAGAAGCTGACGAATCGGATGGTAGTTTTAATAATTTGCCTGCTACTATTGCCGTTGTCACAAACATAGACCCCGAGCATTTGGATTTCCACGGTAACTTCGAAAATTTGAAGAATGCATTTCAGTCTTTTTTGAAAAATATTCCGTTCTATGGTTTTGCTGTCGTCTGTATAGATCATCCCGTCGTGCAGGAATTAGTGCAAAAAATACATGACCGGCGCNTAATTACTTACGGTTTTGATAAAAAATCAGATGTCCGGGTCTCTAATATTGCTGCCACCGATGATGGCTCTTGTTTTGACGTTAGCGTACGGGGAAGAAATAAATTTCCTAATGAGNATATTAAACGGCTCCAACTNCCAATGTTTGGCGAACACAATGTTTTGAACGCTTTGGCTGCAATAGCTATTTCATTAGAAATGGGTATGGACGAAGANNTAATACGAGCCGGTTTGCGTGAGTTTAAAGGAGTAAAAAGGCGATTCACAAAAACCGGTGTTTCTAATGGAATAACGGTAATAGACGATTATGGGCACCATCCAGTTGAGATACAGGCAGCTCTTAATGCAGCCAGATTAGCCTGTAAGTCAGGGAAGGTAATAGCTGTTTTCCAACCACATAGATACACACGGCTTCGCGACTTATTTGATGAATTCTGCAATTGTTTTAATGAAGCTGATGTTGTTTTCGTATCAGATGTCTATGCTGCGGGTGAAATGGCCATCGAGAAATACGATAGGGATCATTTGGTCCAAGGGATTAAAAGTCGTCATAATTGTAAAGTTTTCCCCCTTAAAAGTTCACGAGAACTTCCCGCCCAAATTGCAGCGAATGCCGCGCCCGGGGATTTAGTGATATGCCTAGGAGCCGGAAATATAACGACTTGGGCCAATTCATTACCAAATAATCTAGCGGAATTTGTTGCACCGTTTGGCTCGCATTCTCCTCAAGAATTAAAAACGGGTCCCAAGCGACTTCGTAATAATCAAAGTGATGAAAGTTATAAGGTTGAAGCAGATCTAATAAAAACTGGAGACAAAATTTTATGACATTTTCAGTCTTCAATAATTTGGACTTGGAAAAATTACCCAATGTGCGAGGTAGTTATAAAAGTAATGTAGAAATGGCTCCATACACATGGTTTCGGGTAGGTGGCGCTGCTTCGGTTGTCTTTCGGCCACACGACCAAGAAGACTTAAGTAAATTCCTTGTGCATAAATCGGAGGATATCCCGGTCACGGTAATTGGCGCAGCGTCGAATGTTCTTATCAGGGACGGTGGTATACCCGGAGTAGTAATTAAACTTGGAAAAAATTTCTCGTCTATCAATTTTAAAGGCGACAGTGTGAGAATTGGCGCCGGCTTGCCCAATAGTATTGCAGCCCGTTCAGCTGCAAAAGAAGGTTATTCAGGTTTAGAATTTTTATCCGGTATACCGGGGACAATTGGTGGTGGCCTAAGAATGAATGCTGGGGCTTATGGCAAAGAATTTAAGGATATCCTTATTGAGGTAGAGGTCATTGACGGTTTCGGAAGTTTAAAAGTGCTATCGGTCGAAGAACTGGCGATGAGCTACCGGAAATGCAGCATTCCAAAAAATTATATTTTCCTCTCTGGATTATTCAAGACGAGTAAGGAGGCGACATCAAAAATCCAAATGAGGCTCGATGAAATAAAAACTAGAAGACACGAAAGTCAGCCTATAACCCAAAAAACAGGCGGTAGCACGTTTAAGAACCCTATAGGCTACAAAGCCTGGAAGCTTATAGATGCTGCAGGTTGCCGAGGGGCATCAATAGGCGACGCAATGGTTTCGGAACAGCA